>QKCS01000039.1 GCA_003246795.1 Alphaproteobacteria bacterium | reverse complement strand
CAGCGTTGAATCAGGTGACGCAGAATCGTAAGACGCTCGACGGCATCGGCGTAATCACCGCGCCCAAATGCGCGCAGCGCCTCACACACCGGTAATGCGGCGTTTCGAATCGCATCGTCAAGCACCGGCGCCATCGCGGCGCGACGCCACAAGTCATCCAGCAAGCGGCGCGCGTCGACGTCGCGACCGTCGGCGACGTAGGCGAGCATGGCGTGCACGTCGTTGAAAGGACGTAACCCTTCGAGGCGTTTCGTTTCCCAGCCGTCAGCGACTTCGCGCCACTGATGCGCGACGTCGACACCGCGCAAATGTAACCGCCACAAGAGCGCTGACGCATCGACTAACGTCGCCGCCGGGCGCGATGGGGTAGGGCGCAAGTGTTGATCGTAAATCTCCAACGCTCTCGCGGTGTCATCGAGTTCGAAGTAGCACAGCGCCAAGTGCCACCAAAGATGAGACGCGTACGATTGACCGGTTGCCCACTGTGGCGCCGTGCTTTCGAGCCACGTGATGCCGTCGCGCGTACGGCCCTGCATTTCCATTACGTGGGCAACGGCATGGATCGCGCCCGGGTTGCATGGGTTCAACGCAAGCGCACGAAGGCCCGCTCGTTCGGCTTCCTCATAATGCCCGCACTCCTCCAGCCCGAAGGCGTACATGCCGAGCACATAGCTGAAGTGCGGTTGGGATTCATCCCAATGGGGCAGCACGTTCGCTACGCGGTCACGCAGCATCTTCGTTTGATCGAGCTGAAAGTCGCCGGTATGCGCCACGCGAAGCGCTAGACTGTCGCGCGGATAGTCGATCAGGATTTCGCCGTACGACGCAATGGCACGCACCAAGTCGCGATCGAGCCACGCTTGCGCCGCCGCCAAGTGACGGCGCTCGCGATCGTTGGCATATTCGCGTAGCCGCTCGGCGGCGCGCAAAGTCCACGCCAGTTGCGGTTCGACCGCCTCGTCGGCGGCGGTCACCAGCATCGCTGCTTTGAACGCGTAACCCATGACGAAGTTCGGGTCGGCGGCGAGGGCGCTTTCGATGATCTCGAGGGCGCCGCCGTTCCAGCCGAGCAGCGCTTCAAGCGCGGCTTCATAGGCGGCGAGTGAATCGGCACGTTCGGTCGAGAGCGGCAGGCCACGCGCGTCGCGCAGACCCGGGGATCGCCTTCCGCCGGTGCTCGACGCGGCGGCCGATACTGCGTGCGTTGAAACGATGGTGTTGGCAGTCATGTAAATGCCTTGGGGTCGGTTGCAGCTCGATGCGAAGTGTGGTCGGAACTGGCGCCTCGATGAATGACCGAGACTCCGGCTGTCTTGCCCCGAACGCCGGTTGTTCGCCCGAATCCTGGGGCTTGCCGCGGAATTTGGGCGTTGCCTCAAGTACAATCGGCACAATGCAAGTGAGCCCCGAGCAACTTTCGGCCCAATTGAGGCGCCAGCTCGCGCCGATCTATTTCATTGCCGGCGACGAGCCATTGTTGGCACAGGAGTGCGTCGACACGATACGCGCCGCGGCGCACGACGCGGGGTTCCAGGAGCGCAACGTGTTCACCGTCGAAAGCGGTTTCGACTGGGCCGGGTTTTACGCCGAAACTCGCGCCGGATCGCTGTTCGCGTCGCGGCGGCTGATCGAACTGCGATTGCCGACAGGAAAGCCGGGCGAAGAAGGCGGCAGGACGATCGTGGAGCTGTGCAACGATCCGTCGCCCGATATCCTCTTAGTGATGACAACCGGCAAACTCGACAAGGCGGCGCGTTCGGCAAAGTGGGCGGCGGCGCTGGAACGGGCCGGAATCGCGGTCACGCTTTACCCGATCGAGGCGCAGCAGTTACCGACGTGGATCGAGCGACGCATGCGTACTCGTGGGCTCGCGCCCGGGCCGGGCGTGGTGGATATGCTGGCACACTATACGGAGGGCAATCTGCTCGCTTGCGCGCAGGAAATCGACAAGCTCGCAATGTTGATGTCCGGCAACGTGAGCGTGGATGACATCGCCGGAAATCTTGGGGACAATGCCCGGTTCAGCGTGTTCGCATTGGCCGACACAGCCCTCGCCGGGGACACGAAGGGAGTGGTTCGCATTCTGCGAGTATTGAAAGCCGAAGGCGAGGCGCCGGCATTGGTGTTGTGGTCGCTGGTGCGCGAAGTGCGTGAGCTTGCACGCATGGCGCAGGCGATCGCTTCGGGGCGAAATGAATCTCAAGTGATGGATGAGTTTCGCGTCTGGCAGCGGCGCAAACCCTTGGTCCGCAAAACGCTGGCGCGTACGCGAGTCGGCGAGTGGTACGATCTGATCTGTGCGGCGGCGAGAGCGGATCGCGTGGTGAAGGGTCGGCGCGCGGGAGACGTATGGCTTGAACTGGAATCGCTGGCACTGGCGCTCGGTGGGTTGCGTACGAACGCCTATGTAATGAACGGGTCACTGTAATGAAAGCGGCGGTGAAAGTGACGACGGACGTGAAGGCGTACATGCGCGAGCTGGGTAGCCAGGCGCGTACCGCCGCGCGTCTGCTCGCGCGCGCGGAAACGGCGGTCAAGAACGCGGCGCTGGCCGAGACGGCCGCGGAGATCGAACGCCGCGCGGACGCACTGCTCGAAGCGAACCGTAAGGACTTGGAGGCCGGCAAGGCACAGGGATTCGATCCGGCATTTCTCGACCGTTTGGAATTGAATCCGGCGCGCGTGAGACTGATGGCCGAAGGATTGCGTCAGATCGCGCAACTCACCGATCCGATCGGCGAGATTACGGGCCTTGCCTATCGTCCGACCGGGATACAGGTCGGGCGCATGCGTGTGCCGCTCGGCGTGATCGGAATCATCTACGAATCCCGGCCGAACGTGACGGCGGACGCGGCCGGACTGTGCTTGAAGTCGGGGAATGCAGCAATATTGCGCGGCGGCAGCGAAGCAATGCATTCGAACCGCGCCATCGCGGCGTGCATCCAAGCGGGACTATTGCAGGCGGGCCTCCCGGCCGAGGCGGTGCAAGTCGTCGACACGACCGACCGCGCCGCGGTCGGCGAGTTGATCACGATGAAGGAATTCGTCGACGTTATTGTGCCCCGCGGCGGCAAGAGTCTGATCGAACGCGTGAGCAACGAAGCGACGATACCGGTGATCAAGCATTTGCACGGCATTTGTCACGTGTACATCGACGACAAAGCCGATCTCAACAAAGCGGTCAAGATCGCGTTCAACGCAAAGTGTCAGAGGTACGCGGTGTGCAACGCTATGGAGACGCTGCTGGTCGCGCGCGACATCGCCGAACGGATCCTACCGGTGCTCGCCGAAATGTATCAGGAGCAGGATGTGGAGCTGCGCGGCTGCGAGCGCACCCGCCGTTTGCTGCCCGAAATCAAAGCCGCCACCGAAGAAGACTGGCAAACCGAATACGAAGCCCCGATTCTTTCGATACGCATGGTCGACGATCTCGACGGCGCGATGGATCACATTGCCAAGTACGGTTCGCAGCATACCGACAGCATCGTGACGGAGGACATCACGCGAGCGCGCCGGTTCCTGCGCGAGGTCGATTCGAGTTCGGTGATGGTCAACGCCTCGACGCGTTTCGCCGACGGTTTCGAGTACGGTCTGGGCGCCGAGATCGGCATTTCCACGGACAAGTTGCACGCGCGCGGCCCGGTGGGGCTGGAAGGTTTGACGTCACAGAAGTTCGTCGTCATCGGCGACGGTCACATAAGAACCTAGCGCGACCGGCGACACCAGTATTCGCGCTTCCTTTCGCCATCGATTCACTTGAGGCTTTTCTGATTCTTCCCGTTTTCTTCTTTGCATTTTGCCCGGCATGATCGGATTGCTAGGCGGCACGTTCGATCCGGTTCATTACGGCCACTTACGTCCTGCGCACGAGGTTTATCGACGGTTGGGATTG
>QKCS01000018.1 GCA_003246795.1 Alphaproteobacteria bacterium | reverse complement strand
CGAGCACACCGTCGCCATTCGCATCCTCTTTCTTGAAGTCGGCTTCGAGCGTCTGCTCCAGCTCCGCTCGCAGGACAGACCCGTCGCCATTCACGTCGAAGCGCTGAAGCCGCATCGTCTCGCGAGCGCGACCCGTCGGCGCAGGCTTTGCCTCGGCAGCAGGATCGGCGCTCGCAGCGGGCGCCGCGGCCGGCTTCGGCGGCGAGCCGCCGAACGGGTTCCAGCTGCTGCAGCCCTGAAGCGCGATAAGGCCCGCCAAGACGGCGGCCAAGACGCCGGATCGTTTCATATGCCGTTTCCCCGAACGCGTTTTGCCGGGGAGACTATCTCATTGCCGCGCAAACCCAAACCGGCGGCAGTGGGCCTCAAAAAGGAACCGCCGCGTGCGCTCTCTCTCGCACGCGGCGGCTTTGGAGAGTGCGTCTTAGTGGACGCGTTCGCCGTGTTGCGTGAGGTCGAGGCCTTCCATTTCCTCTTCCTCGCTGACGCGCAGCCCGATCGTCGCCTTGACGACCATCAGGATGACGGTCGTCACGAAGGCGCAGTAGACGGTGGCGTAGGCCAGGCCGATCGCCTGCGTCGTCACCTGGTCCGGGTTGCCGTCGATCAGACCCCTACCCGCTTCGTTGATGGCCGAGAGCGCGAACACGCCGGTCAGGATCGCGCCCAGCGCCCCGCCGATGCCGTGGATGCCGAACGCGTCGAGCGAGTCGTCATAGCCGAGCACGCCTTTCAGCCATGTCGCGCCGATGTAGCAGACGACGCCGGCGGCCAAACCGATGTAGATCGCGCCGTCCGGCGCCACGAAGCCCGCCGCCGGCGTGATCGCGACCAGACCCGCGACCGCGCCCGACAACATGCCCAGAACCTTCGGCTTCTTCGCCACGATCCATTCGACGAACATCCACGACAACGCAGCCGCGGCCGTCGCCACCTGCGTGTTCATCATCGCGACACCGGCGAGGTCGTTGGCCGCAACCGCCGAACCGGCGTTGAAACCGAACCACCCGACCCAGAGCAACGAGGCCCCGATCAGCGCGTAGATGAGGTTGTACGGCGCCATCGTGCCTTCGGTGTCGGCCTTGCGCGGACCCATGACGATCGCACAAACGAGACCGGCGACGCCCGCGTTCAAGTGAACGACCGTGCCGCCCGCGAAGTCCAGAATGCCCATGCTGCCCAGGAAGCCGCCGCCCCAGACCCAATGGCAGATCGGCGCATAGACCGCGATCAGCCACAGCGTCATGAACGCCAGCATCGCCGAGAACTTCATGCGGTCCGCGAAGGCGCCGGTGATCAGCGCCGGCGTGATGATCGCGAAGGTCATCTGGAACGTCATGAACACCGACTCGGGAATCGTCGTCGCCAGCGAGTGCGACACGCCCGGCACCATCCCGCGCAGGAACATGCGATCGAGCCCGCCTATGTAGTCGTTCGTCGGCCCGCCGTTCGTGAACGCCAGCGAATAGCCGAGCACGGCCCACGCGATCGTCACGACCGCGGTGATCGCAAAGCTCTGCGCGGCGGTCGCCAGGATGTTCTTCTTGCGCACCATGCCCGCGTAGAACAGCGCAAGGCCCGGGATCGTCATCATCAAAACCAGCGCCGTCGACGTCAGCAACCACGCCGTGTCGCCCGCGTTCAGCTCCGTCGCCGCCGCATGCGCCGGCAGGTTCGCCGACGCGGCGGCCAACGCCGCGCCGATCGAAAGCAGCACGCCCGCCGCCCCTGCGGCGCCCCGTGCCAAGGTCTTCGTATTCACCAACATCGAATTGCCCCTTCGTCGTTTGGTTTTCAGATTCGTTCGAACCGTGTCGCGCGCCGCGCGCCGCCGCGTGCGGCGACTGCAACGGGCGCCATCGCGCGCACAGCCGGACGAACGGTGTTCACGGTTTTCTTGGCGTTGCGGCTCATTTGGCGTAGCTGCAGTCGGCCCGCCGCGTCGATCGCGAGCGCGTGGCCGAGTGCGGCGACCGTTTGATCGCGGCGGCCCGCCGCCGACACGCGCGCGGCTTGCGGCCGCGCAGGCACCGCGCGCACGGTCATTTGACGACGTCCGGCGAAAAAGAAGGCGCCGGCGCCTGCGGCGCCCAGCGTGGTCAACGCGACGACGTTCGGCGGAACCACGTCCGAACGCGCCACGACGGAAGAGAAGAGCGCCTTGGCCGGCGCGGCCAAGAAATCACCGTAAACGAACGAAGCGACGAAAAAGATGCTCGAAGCGATCGCGAACGCGCGCGCCACCGGGATGAGCGCATCCTTGCTCGAGCGCAGAAAGTCCAAGGAAACGAGAAGCAGAAATCCGGCGAAGAGCGCCGTACCGGCGCCCGCTTCGCCGATCATTTCGCTCAAGGCATAAAGCGTCAGCCAAAAAGGCTCGGTCAGCATAGCGAGCCAATCGAGCAGCGAAGTGATCAGTGTCATTCCCCATTCCCCCAATTGTGATTGCTGCAAATGCTAACGGAGCCGGATGCCGTGAAAAGCGCTAAAACTCTCGGTGAAATGGCGGGCGCACGGATTGCGTTGTGCTGGTGCAGCAGAGTGACATGGGCTGCCCGAAAGCGATGCAAACCGCTGCGCAAGCTTTGCGCGGCCTGCCCAAACGCCACGCAGATCATCCGACCGCCGACGATATGCGGGGACACAAGCGTCGCCCGCGTTAGTCGGCGGTCGCCAGCGGGTCATCTCTGCCGCGCCGCTCTCGAAGATTTGAGTTACGCAAACGGACGCTGCCCACACATACCGTAGAGACATCATGCGAGACAGACTGCAAACTTGGGTGCTGGCGGCCGCCGTTGCCGCACTCTTGCTCGCGATCGCGCAGATCTACCGTGTCAACTTGGCGAAGACGCCGACGAACCTAGAAGGCAACATCGCGATCGACGGCGGCATGACGGCGAACCCGCCGCAGTAGCGCGACCGGTCAAATCCTCAACAGCATCGCCGTCGCGCTGTCCGGACAGGCGCCCTTGAACTCTTCCGAGATGTGAAGCACGGACGGGATCCGATCACGCGCGACGGCGACGAAACCCAACGCCGTGAAGAAATCGCCGGCCGTCATCGTCAAGAGCCCCACGTCGCGCACGCCCTGCGCTTTGAGCCGCGTCAAAAGCCGGCCGACAAGCTTCGTGCCGATACCGCCCCCTTGTGCGTGAATCGCGACGGCAAGCGATCGCAACAAAGCCGCCTCGCCGCGAACCTCCGCGCCGATGCACCCAACGATCTCGTCTTTGTCCATGCAAACGATGAACTGCGACAGGTGCTCCCACACGCCGTTGAGCGGCAGGCCGCTGTCGTTGAGCAGCAGTTTGATGGCCGGCCAATCGGCCTTGGATGCGTCGCGGTAGGTCGGCATTCGGCGGCAAGTGTCCCATGTCGGCTCAGCGGCCGGAACCGCGTCAGGCTCAACGCCCCCTTGACAGAGGCATAACGATTCCATAATTATGGAAATATGAAATCAACACAAGTCATCGCCGCCCTCGAAGCGCTCGCCCAGGAACACCGCCTGGCGGCGTTTCGCGCGCTTGTCCAGGCGGGCCCGCAAGGGCTCACCCCTTCGGTGCTCAGCGAAAAGCTCGGCCTTCCCGCCCCCACGCTCTCGTTCCACTTGGCGCAGTTGCGCCATGCGGGTCTCGTCAGCGTGACGCGCGACGGCCGGTCGCTGATTTACGCCGCCGATTACGACGCGATGAGCGGTGTCGTCGATTTCCTCACGGAAAATTGCTGCGCCGGTGCGGCCTGTGCCCCCGCATCGTGCGCACCCGCAGCCAAACCCAAGGAGAAGACCCATGAAACGCCTGCACGTGCACGTCGTCGTGCCTGATCTGTATCAGTCGATCCGCTTCTATTCGACCCTCTTCGGCGCCGAGCCGACGAGGACGGAAAAGGACTA
>QKCS01000188.1 GCA_003246795.1 Alphaproteobacteria bacterium | reverse complement strand
CGAGCGTCGCGGATTCAAGGCCGTCGAATGCGGCGACGGATCCGCCAACGAAGCGGGCGAACCCGACGTTCTGTACGAGTGGATCGGCTGATTATGCGCAGCCGTGGGCGACGAACGCTACGGAAGACGCCGCGCGCAATCGCCGCTGGACAGCGCGGCGTTGTTGGCTGACGATTCAAGCGAACAAGGGCCGGCAGCTTCGACCGATCCGCGTCACGGCGGCCGGCATAAGGGAGAAGCGAAATGACCTTGCCGATGAGCGACCGGGATGTCGCCGCGCGCGTTCTCAAACACATCGCCGACGGCACCACCGACGAAGGCCAAGAGGTTTGGCGCGAGCCCGTCGAGAACTACCGCTCGCAGTCGCGCCTCGACGCCGAGATCGGCGTGCTGCGCCGCTTTCCCACGGCGTTCTGTCCGTCTGCGGCACTGGCGGAGCCCGGCGCTTATGTCGCGCGCGAAGCGGCGGGCGTCCCGATCCTCGCCGTGCGGGGACAGGATGGAAAGGTGCGCGCGTTTCGCAATGCGTGCCGCCATCGCGGCATGCGCCTTGCCGACGGCGCGGGCTGCACGAACGCCTTCATGTGCCGCTACCACGGTTGGACTTACAACCTCGACGGCGGGCTGCGTCACGTGCCGCACGAGCAGGGCTTTCCCGGTCTCGACAAGGCGACGCACGGCCTCGTGCCGGTGAAGGCGGAGGAACGCGCCGGCCTCGTCTTCGTCACGCAGGACGGCGACCAAAACGGTCTTGAGGATTTGCCGAGCCTGATCGCGGACGACCAGAAGCTATATGAGACGAACGAGCGAGAGACCAACGCGAACTGGAAGATCTTCCTCGAAGGATTCCTCGAAGGCTATCACATCCGCGCGACGCATCCCGAGACCTTCCTGCCGTACGGCTTCGACAACCTGACGCTGCTCGAAACCTTCGGACGCAACAGCCGCATCACATTCCCGTTCAAGCGCATCCAGAAACTCGTCGACGTGCCGGACGAACGTCGCAACGTGATGGGTCTTGTCACCTACGTCTATCACCTGTTCCCGAACGCGCTCGTGACGATCCTGTCCAGCCATACGAACCTCGTCATTCTGGAGCCGGTCTCGCTCGAGAGGACGCGCTTCGTCAGCTACTCGCTGACGAATGCCGGCCACGGCGACGGCGAAGAAGCGCTGGCAAAGGCGAAGCGCGACGCCGAATTCGTCGGCAACACGGGCGCCGCCGAAGATCGTGCGGTCGTGGCAGCGATCCAAAAGGGTATCGCCAGCGGCGCCAACGACGCCTTCACGTTCGGTCGCTATGAAAGCTTGATCGTCCACTTCCACAAGACGCTGCGCGCCGCCCTCGGCGAACGCGTCGGCTGACGGACTATTTCTTCCGCTGCTCTGGCGCCAAATGTTCCTGCAGGCGGGGCATGATCTCGACGAAGTTGCACGGCCGGTGCCGCGCATCGAGTTGCCATTTCAGGATGCCGTCCCAGCCGTCCTTCACCGCGCCGGTCGAACCCGGCAGGGCGAAGAGGAACGTGCCGCCGGCAACGCCGGCGCAGGCGCGGCTTTGGATGGTCGACGTGCCGACCTTCGTGAACGAGATCTGATGGAAGAGCGCGGAGAACCCGTCGATCTCCTTCTCGAACAACGGCCGCATCGCCTCGACCGTGACGTCGCGCCCGGTCAGGCCCGTGCCGCCTGTCGTGATGATGACGTCGATGTCGGCCTTCGCGATCCACGTCTTCAGCTGTGCGTGAATCCGCTCGACGTCGTCCGGAATAAGGGTTCGGTCGGCGAGAACGTGACCGGCCTCGGTCAATCGTTCGACCAGCGTGTCGCCGGACGTGTCGTTTTCGCGCGTGCGCGTGTCCGACACCGTGAGCACCGCGATGCGGACGGGAACGAAGGTCTTGGTCTCGTCGATTCCGGGAATCACGCGCGCCTCATTCGGCCAGCGCCGCGACGCGCGGGTTCTCGCTCCACGTCAGCACCGGCCATTCGCCGCGCGCGACCTGGTCCAGCGTCGTCTTCGCTTCGCCGAGCCTGTCCTGATAAATCCAATAGTTCGCGACCACCCGCTCGACATAGCCGCGCGTTTCGCGCGACGGGATGCTCTCGATGAAGAGCAGCGGATCGTCCCTGAACTCGACCTCCTTGAGCCAACGCTGCAGGTTCCCCGGCCCCGCGTTGTAGGCGACGATCAGCTTGAAGAGGTCGCCTTCGGGCGCGACGAACGAATACATCTTCTGCAAATATTTCTGCCCGATGCTGAGGTTGAACGACGGATCGAACAGCCGCGCCTTCGAACCTGGATTGTCCAGCGTCCCGTCCTTCATCGTGCCCGCCGCGGTCGACGGCATCAGCTGCATCAGCCCGCGCGCATCCGCCGAACTCGTGACGCGCATCTGGAACTTGCTTTCCTGCCGCACGATCGCATGTACCAGCGCGGGGTCGACCTTCCACCCGTCGCTCGGCTTCACGCTCATCACAGGGTAGGCTGCGGCCTTCAGATCGGGCTCGCGCGCCGCTTGCGCGGCCAAGAGCTGGTCGTGCGCGAAGCCGAATTCGTGCGCCAATGCCACGAACGCGCGGTCGAGTTCGGGGTTGAGCCGCCCGTGTCCGCGCGCGATGGCGCCCTCGGACGCCTCCAACTCGCCGACCTGGTAGAGCGCGACGCCGCGCGCGATCGAATCGATCTTGACCAGGCGCTTGAACCCGGCCCGCTCCAGCTGCGGCTCGTTCCACGCGAACGGCGGTTCGCGGCCCAGCAAGCGCAACGCGACGAGCCCATAGAACGTGCGCGACTTGCTCGCCGCGATCTCGAGCATCCGCGAGACGTTTTCCGGCTGCTTGGCGATCAAGAACGAACGCGCCGCCCAGAACCCGGCGGCCGACCGCAACCACGACGTCGTGGCCGGGTTCTCGGCCATCGCCGCGAAGTGCTTCGCCGCCAAGTCGAATTTCTTCAGCCGGAACGCGGCGAGCCCCGCTATCCAATCGGCGTCCGGCACCTCCGCGCGCACCTGCTCGGCCACGCGGTCGGCGAGCGTGAGCGCCGCGTTCGAGTCGCCGAGATAGTATTCGCCGGCCGCCACCTGATGTGCGAGCCGGCCATAGTCCGTGCGAGACAACTTGCCGCGCAACTCCGCGCCTTCGAGATAGGCGGTCGCCGCGTTTAGCTTGCCGCTTCGGATCAGGCTCTTGATCTTCTTCGCGGCGGCTTCCGCTTCCGGACCGGAATACTCGGGTGCTTCGTATTCGTCGTCGCCGCTGCCGCGAATGATCCGCCGGCTGGGCGTCTTCAGTTCGCGCGTCCGGCTCGGCGCCTTGCGGATCGCGAGCGCGTGCAGCCGCTCGGCTTCCGGATAGTCGCCATATTTCTTCAGCCATGCTTTCAGTTCGTCGAACGCGGCGACGGTGTGCGGACTCAAGAATCCCTTCGCCGCCACGTGCCCCATCAGCGACCGGTTCTTCACCGCCTTCGAAAGCACAGCGACCTTGTCTTTGTCGCCCTCCAAGGCAGCCGCGAAGAGCTGCTTGTAGGTGGCGACGTCCTCGTCGCTCAGCACGCGTGCGAACGAGCTCGGCGCCGCGTAGCTCACGTCCGAAACGAGCATCAGCGCGAACGACGCGGCAATCGCGACGGCGCTCAATACGCGAAAGGCCATCAATGACTCCGGCACGAAGTGGGGGCGTGACCGCACGTACATACGGGCGCACGCTGTCGCAAACAAGCGGGGCGTCACATGACGCCGAGGTCACGCAACCTGAGCTTAAGGTTCAAGAAGTCCTGCCACGCCTGACGCTTGGCCGCGGGCTGGCGCAGAAGGTAAGCTGGATGGAAAGTCGGAAGTGCAGGGATTTCCGCGCCGTTTAGCATGTAGCGACCCCACCGTCCGCG
>QKCS01000204.1 GCA_003246795.1 Alphaproteobacteria bacterium | reverse complement strand
GGAAACCGACAAGGCGTCGAAAGACCGCCTGCAGAAATTGGAGAAGGAACTCGCCGATCTGGAAGAAAAATCCGACGCGCTGACGCAGCGCTGGAAGCAGGAAAAAGCGAAGCTCGGCACCGCACAGGCGATCAAGGAAAAGCTCGACAAGGCGCGCCACGATCTCGAACTCGCGCAGCGCAAGGGCGACCTCGCAAAGGCGGGCGAAATCCAATACGGCGTGATCCCGGGCCTCGAGAAGGACCTGAAGAAGATCGAGGACCAGCAGGCGACGCAGCTCGTCAACGAGGCGGTGACCGAAGAACACATCGCCCAGGTCGTCTCGCGCTGGACCGGCATTCCCGTCGACAAGATGCTCGCCGGCGAACGCGAAAAACTGCTCGGCATGGAAAAGGCGATCGGCGCGCGCGTCGTGGGCCAGGAAGAAGCCGTGCACGCGGTCTCCGCCGCCGTGCGCCGCGCCCGCGCGGGCCTGCAGGACCCGAACCGCCCGATCGGCTCGTTCTTGTTCTTGGGGCCCACCGGCGTCGGCAAGACCGAACTGACCAAGGCCTTGGCCGCGTTCCTCTTCGACGACGACACCGCGATGATCCGCATCGACATGTCGGAATACATGGAGAAGCACTCGGTCGCCCGCCTGATCGGCGCGCCGCCGGGCTATGTCGGCTACGAAGAAGGCGGCGCGCTGACGGAAGCGGTGCGCAGGCGTCCGTACCAAGTGATCCTCTTCGACGAAATCGAAAAGGCGCACCACGACGTCTTCAACGTGCTGCTTCAGGTGCTCGACGACGGCCGGTTGACGGACGGGCAGGGCAGGACCGTCGACTTCAAGAACACGGTCATCATCCTGACCTCGAACTTGGGCGGCGATCTGCTGGCCGCGCAGGAGGAAGGCGAAGACTCCGGCATCGTGCGCGAGGGCGTGATGGACATCGTACGCGCGAAGTTCCGCCCGGAATTCCTGAACCGCCTCGACGAAATCATCCTGTTCCACCGCCTTGGCCGCGCCCAGATGAGCCGGATCGTCGACATCCAGGTCGAACGTCTGATGAAACTCTTGAGCGACCGCAAGATCGCGATCGACCTCGACAGACGCGCGCACGAATGGCTCGCCAACGCCGGCTACGACCCCGTCTATGGCGCCCGGCCCTTGAAGCGTGCGATCCAGCGAAACCTGCAAGACCCGCTCGCCGAGCTGATCCTGGAAGGCGGCGTCAAGGACGGGGACACTGTGAAAGTCTCGTCAGACGCGAACGGTCTCACGATCAACGGCAAAGGAAAGAAAACGACGGTTCACTGAAACACGCGCTCTCATCCCGGAAGTTACGTGAGCCCGTTGCAAAGCAACGGTCTTGCGAGCCTTACTATCCGGGACCCAGGAGACTGGGTCGAACGCATCGCGCGGTACTAGTGCGGATACTTGAAGGGACAGGCGCTGATGACCTCGTCGATCGCAAATCGCGCACCCGTTAAAGGAAAGAAATGGGACACCGTTCCCCGCGTGATCGTGACGCGATCGCTGTCCTTCAACAGCGACGCCACGAACGCGGCCTCCGAGCCCTTGATCTCGTAGGTGGCGAGCCCGTCCGTGATCGGCGCGCGCTTCGCCGTCGTGTCGTAGTTGCCCTCGAGGAAGGCGAACCGGACGCTCTCGAATTCCGGCTCCTTGGTCGAGAACTGCATGGAGGCGTATTTCACGTCGCCCAAGTTGAACTGGAGAACGACGCCCACGATCCCGCCGCACGCATACTTGAGCGAGACGAACGGCCGCGCCGCGTCCGGCGTGACGGAAGCGACGTAGACGGGCTGCCCCAAGGGATCGGCCGTCGTCGCGAACTGCCAGCCGAGCGCGGCCGCAAGCGTAAGTGCGAGCATCATGGAACGAACGCTACCCGAGGAGCGCGCAACGCCGCAAAGAGAAAGAGCGTGGGAGGATTTAGGGCGCCGCCGCCTGCGCCGAACCGATGATGGCGTTCGTGCCCTGCGCGATCATCGCCGGTTCCGCCGCCATGTTCGCGAGCACCTTCTCGACGCGCGCCATCTCGTCCTTGAAGAGCTTCAAGTCCTTGCCGGTGAGCGCCTTGCCCGTCGGGATCTTCACCCCCATCGGGTTCACCTGCTTGTTCTTGACCAGGACCTCGTAGTGCAGATGCGGCCCCGTCGAGCGCCCCGTCGTGCCGACATACGCGATGACCTGCCCCTGCCGCACGCGCCGGCCCTTGGCGATCCCGCGCGCGAAGCGGCTCAGATGCGCATAGGCCGTCGAATAGCCGTCGGCGTGACGGATGCGGACATAGCGCCCATAGCCGCCATACCACTCGGCCTTCTCGACGACGCCGCCGCCGGCCGCCATGACGGGCGTGCCGGTCGACGCGCCGAAGTCGACGCCCTTGTGCAGCCTGTTGTAGCCGAGGATCGGATGGCGTCTGAGGCCGAACCGTGAGGTCAATCGCGCCCCGTCGATCGGCGTGCGCATCAGCATACGCTTCCCCGACCAGCCCTTCGGATCGTAGTAGTCCGTGCTCTGATCGGCGGTCGTAAAGCGGAAGAGCGGCTTCGCCTTGCCGCGAAGCGTCAGCTCCGCGTACTGGATCGCACCCGACTTCAACGTCTCGCCGCCCTCGTCGACATAGTGCGTATAAAGAACGTCGAACTTGTCGCCCGAACGAATCTCGCGCTGAAAGTCGACCGCGTAGGAATAGATGCGGATCATGTCGACGATGATCGCCTCCGGCACGCCGGCCGCCTGCGCTGAGAGATAAAGGCTCCCGTCGATCGTCCCGCTCGCGCGGCTATCGACGGCCGTGAGTTGCTTGACGGCCTCTTCGGCCATGAACGTGCCGTCGTCCGCCCGGTGCGCCGCGACGTCGCGTTCGACGGACGGCTTCAACGCGACGGAGACGAGCCCGCCTTCGTTGGGCCCGAAAGTCAGCGTCACGAACTGCCCCGCGCGCAATTTCGACGGTTCATAAACTTGCGCCAGCGCCATCACCGCGGCTTGCGCGTCGATCGGATCGGCGCCCGCGTCGGTCAGGAGTCCGGTCAACGTGTCGCCGCGCTCGACCAGGACCTGGCGAACCTCCGGCTCGGTCGGAAGAGGCAGTTCCTCGATCACCGGCTCCGCCGGCGACGGCGTCGTCTTCAGCCACGCAAATGTCGCGGCCGGATTGTCGTTGGTCAGGGCGCCCAGCACGGCAATGATCGCGTACGCGACGACCAGCACGCCGGCCATCGTCCCAGCCGCGGCAAGCCACGGCTGTTTTGGTTCGAACCCTTCCGTCAAGCGCCGCAAACGCACGCAGAACCCCGAACTGTGTTTTGAGCCCCAGAAACCGGCACTGCCCGACTGATTCGATTCCGGCCCACCCTCGCCGTGTCAATCGCATCCGGGTTGCAGTCCCGTCGGGCCCAGGTCACACGCGTGCAGTGCACGAGGCGAGCCAAAGCCCAGGCCAAGGTTAAGCGGAAAACCTTGATACCCGCTTGATTTGCTGCGATGCCGCAGAAACAAGCCGAATTTCGGGGCCGATTCGGCCATTGACTTGAGGGGAAAGTAGGCTTAATTTCCATGGTCCCGCGTTAACGTGCGTTTACGCGTTACGTTCGGCGCGGGTGTTCCCTCGACGGGTATTAGGTGCGTTACGCGCGATTTCTTCGCGCGGGGCGGCCTTTTGTTCGTCGCTGCGGCTGCGACTTGACAATTGATGATACCGGGAAGGGGGATGTGGGCGGCGTTGGAGCCGGTCACTGGTCCTTAGGGGCCAAGCGCGAGTTTGGTCTCTGGCTCAGGACGCTGTTTGACGTTCTCTTTCTTGATTGTGCGCGGAGGATGCCTGCCTAGGGTGTTCTCCGTGAGAAGGGACCTGTTCGTTTGACGGACGGGGCGGGTATGGCGC
>QKCS01000307.1 GCA_003246795.1 Alphaproteobacteria bacterium | reverse complement strand
GGCGTCGTCATCCAGGACGATGCGCTCGTGCTTCAGGGCGGGCCGACCGACCGAAACGTCATCTTTGACGCGTTCAACCGCCTCTATCCGGCGTGACGTGTGCGGCGCCATCGGCTGGCGCTGACGCGTTGCCCTGCCTGCTTCGGGACGTCGCGCATGGGGGTGCGCTGGCGCAGGGTCAGCAATGAACGGGATCCAGGGAGGTCTTCGCCGGCGTGGCGGCGCCTGTTCTGCGCAAGGAATCTGCTGGCGCTTGCTTCCCTTAGGCCCAGTCTCGGCGGCCGACAGAACGCCGGGAACCGCGGCGAGGCCGTTTCGCTCGAAGCTCGGCTGCTCAAAACGGGGGGCACTGGGGGCAGGGGAAGCCATGGGTGTTGCAGGGTGTCTCAACACGATGGCGCGCAATTCTTCAAATCTCTAGCAGAAATGCGTTGTTTTGCATTGCACCCTGGGGGTGATTCGCTCTAAGAATTTGCAATGGCGACTTGGGTTTAGCCCCTCGATTTCATGAGGTCTTAACGACAGCGTCATATGGTGAACGCCAGCAAGCCAGCTGGCGCGTGAGGCGAAAACGAATGGGTATCGTGCGCACGAAGGACGAGACGGCGGGGGCGTTCAGCCTTGCCGCACGTTCGTGCGCGCGCGCGTGTTCTCACGGGTCTCTTCGGGTCGACCTCGGACTGCTTCTTAGCTGCCCCTAGGCACGCAAGCGGCCGCGGTCGAACGCTCAAGGGCGACCCGGACGGTGCTTAGGGGAGACAAGACGCAGACCCGAGCAAATATCCGACCGCTCCGGCGGGCTTGAGAGACGATACCATGCCTAGTTCGAACCGTGTATTGATTTTCGACACCACATTGCGCGACGGCGAGCAATCGCCGGGCGCGGCGATGAATCTCGAAGAGAAACTGAAAGTTGCCGAGATGCTCGAGGAGCTCGGCGTCGACGTCATCGAAGCGGGTTTCCCGATTTCCTCGAACGGCGATTTCGAAGCGGTCAACGAGATCGCGAAGCGTTCGAAGACCTCCGTGATCTGCGGCTTGGCGCGCGCGGGCGTCAAAGACATCGACCGCGCGGCCGAGGCGTTGAAGCCGGCCAAGCGCGCGCGCATCCACACGTTCATTTCGACGAGCCCGGTCCACATGAAGCACAAGCTTCAGATGGAGCCGCATCAAGTGCTCGAGGCTGTGGTCGGCAGCGTCACCCGGGCGCGCCATCACGTCGAAGACGTCGAATGGTCGGCCGAAGACGCGACGCGCACGGACTTCGACTTTTTGTGCCGCTGCGTCGAGGCTGCCATCAAGGCGGGCGCCATGACGATCAACATTCCGGACACGGTCGGTTATGCGATCCCCGCGGAATACGGCGCGCTGATCAAGGCTTTGATCGACCGGGTCCCCGGTGGGGAGAAGGTCAACTTCTCGACCCATTGCCACAACGACCTCGGCCTTGCCGTCGCGAACTCGATCGCGGGCGTGGCCGCTGGCGCGCGCCAGGTCGAGTGCACGATCAACGGCATCGGCGAGCGTGCCGGCAACGCTGCGCTCGAAGAAATCGTCATGGCGTTGAAGGTGCGCGCCGACATCCTGCCGTATTCGACCGGTATCGACAGCCTTTCGATCTCGCGCGCGTCCAAGATGGTGTCGAACGTTACGGGCTTTCCAGTTCAGTACAACAAGGCGATCGTCGGCAAGAACGCCTTCGCGCACGAGTCCGGCATCCATCAGGACGGAATGCTGAAGAACAACCAGACCTACGAGATCATGACGCCGGAATCGGTGGGCGTAGCGAAGACCTCGCTGGTGCTGGGCAAACTCTCGGGGCGGCACGCGTTCAAGGACAAGCTGGAAGCGATGGGCTACGAACTCGGCGCCAACGCGCTCGAGGACGCGTTCCGTCGCTTCAAGGATTTGGCCGACAAGAAGAAGCACGTGTTCGACGAGGACATCGCCGCGCTCGTCGACGATCAACTCGCCCACGGGCAAGACCGGATCCAGTTCGTCAACATGCGCGTCGTGGCCGGCACGTTCGGACCGCAGAGCGCGGAGTTGGAACTCTCGATCGACGGCGAAACGCGCTTGGGCGTCGCGCGCGGCGACGGGCCGATGGACGCTATCTTCAACGCAATCAAAACGCTGTTCCCCCACGAAGCCACGCTGGTGCTTTTCGACGTGCACGCGGTGACGGAGGGAACGGACGCGCAGGCGGGTGTCACGATCCGACTTGCGGAGGACGGCAAGAGCGTGACGGGCCATGGTTCCGACACCGACACGATGGTGGCGGCGGCCAAGGCCTATGTGCACGCACTCAACAAGCTTCTCGTGAAGCGGCAGAAGACGGCGCCCGAAGCGCTGACCGCGGCACGAGGTTGACGCAACAACAAACAAAGGCGGACGCTTGAAGAAAGCGTCCGCTAAAATGAGGGGCGGAGAAGAAGTCGATGTTTTCGAGTTTGCTTGGAATGCTGTCGTCCGACATGGCGATCGACCTCGGAACGGCAAACACGCTGGTCTACGTGAAGGGCCGCGGCATCGTGCTGAACGAGCCCTCGGTCGTCGCCATTATGAACAAGGGCGGCAAGAAGCAGGTTCTCGAAGTGGGCAACGCGGCCAAGATGATGCTGGGCCGCACGCCCGGCAACATCGAAGCGATCCGTCCGATGCGCGACGGCGTCATCGCCGACTTCGAAGTCGCCGAGGAAATGATCAAGCACTTCATCCGCAAGGTGCACAATCGCCGTTCGTTCGCAAACCCGATGATCATCATCTGCGTACCTTCGGGTGCGACCGCCGTCGAACGGCGCGCCATTCAGGAGTCGGCTTTGTCGGCCGGCGCCCGGCGCGTCTATCTGATCGAAGAACCGATGGCGGCTGCGATCGGCGCCGATCTTCCGGTGACCGAAGCGACGGGCTCGATGATCGTCGACATCGGCGGCGGCACGACGGAAGTGGCCGTGCTCTCGCTTGGCGGCATCGTCTATGCGCGTTCGGTGCGCGTGGGCGGCGACAAGATGGACGACGCGATCATCTCGTACATTCGCCGGCACCATAATCTGTTGGTCGGCGAGGCCTCGGCCGAGCGGATCAAGAAGGAGGTAGGCTGCGCCCGCGCGCCCGACAAGGCGCAAGAGAACAAGATCGAGATCAAAGGCCGCGACCTCCTGAACGGCGTACCTAAGGAAATCGTCATCACGCAGGCTCAGATTGCCGACGCGCTGCAAGAGCCGGTGAGCCAGATCGTCGAGGCCGTGAAGGTCGCCCTCGAAGCCACGCCGCCGGAATTGGCGGCCGACATCGTGGACAAGGGCATCGTTCTCACGGGCGGCGGTTCGCTGCTCACGAACCTCGACCACGTCTTGCGGGAAGAGACGGGTTTGCCGGTCTCGATCGCCGAGGAACCGCTCTCTTGCGTGGCCTTGGGGACCGGTAAGGTGCTAGAACACATCAATTCCCATAAGCAGGTGCTTTCGTCCGTCTATTACTGATCTTTATTGTGGGCTGGGCGGCTGATTCGCGAACCGCCCGGTTCGGCGTGAAGCGAAAGGTACGAAGAGTTGGCGATGGCGTGGGATCGCAGGCGCCGCAGAGGCTCGGGCACGGGCCCACTGGCGTTCGTCGCAAACAACCTGGCGCTTGTCGTGTGCACCGTGATCGCACTCGTCGTGCTGGTGATCGCGCGGGCGCAAGAGCCCTTGTTCGAGAGCACGCGTGAGGCTTTGAACGACGCCACGGCGCCGATGATGGAAATGCTCGCCGTTCCCGGCGCCGAAGTGCGCCGGTGGGGCGAGGGCTTCAGTTCGTTCTTCTCCGTCTACGAAGAGAATCAGCGTCTGCGCGAAGAGAACGCGCGGCTCCTGGCGGCGCAGCGGGATTTCGCGGCGCTGCAGCGCAAGGTCCAA
>QKCS01000024.1 GCA_003246795.1 Alphaproteobacteria bacterium | reverse complement strand
CGTCGCCGGGCGTGAGGCCCAGCTTGCGGGACAGCTGCGCGCCCTGGTTCGACCGCTTCTCGAGTTCGCCGTACGTTACGGTTTCCCCGGTCGCAGCCATGATGAAAGCGGGTCTTTCGGGGTGCGATTTGGCGTAGACGGAGGGATGCATCGGACGGTTCCTCGATCATTCGAATGGCTTGTTGCCGTAAGGAGTATTTGGAACGGACGCGTGCGTCTAGCGCACCTCTTCACTTTGCGCTCCCCCCCTTGAGGGGGAAGCCGGCGCGCCGCTAGGCGCGACTGATGGGGGCTCTGGGCGCGCTGCGCCCATCCGTCTCGCCGCTCGCGCGGCGATCCACCTTCCCCCTCAAGGAGGGAAGGGCAAGCGTGTTTCGATTGCAGCGCGCGGTTGATAAGGTCCGCGATCACGCCATCACAAGAGGAACGCCGCGCCATGTCCTTCACCGAGATCAAATACGACGTCGCCGACAAGATCGCGACGATCACGCTGAACCGGCCGGAGAAGCTGAACGCCTTCACCGGCGTGATGATGGCGGAGCTGATCCAGGCGTTCGACAAGGCGGACGCGGACGACAACGTGCGCGTCGTGATCGTCACCGGCGAGGGGCGCGGGTTCTGCGCGGGCGCCGATCTTTCGGCGGGCGCCAAGACCTTCGACTATGACGCGCGGACCGACCGGCCGGAGAAGGCGGGCGTGCCGATCAAGAACGGCGAAGTCGAATGGAGCCACGAGGGCGTGCGCGACGGCGGCGGGCGCGTGACGCTGCGCATCTACGAGTCCTTGAAGCCGGTGATCGCGGCAGTGAACGGGCCCGCGGTCGGCATCGGCGTCACCATGCAATTGCCGATGGACATCCGCATCGCCAGCGAGACGGCGCGCTTCGGCTTCGTGTTCACAAGGCGGGGCATCGTGCCGGAGGCGTGCTCCAGCTGGTTCCTGCCGCGGCTCGTCGGCATTTCGAAGGCTATGGAGTGGTGCGCGACGGGACGCGTGTTCGACGCGAAGGAGGCGCTGGAGGCGGGGCTGGTGTCGAAAGTCGTCAAGCCGGAGGATCTGCTGCCGGCGGCGCAGGCGCTGGCGCGCGAGATCGCCGACAACACGGCGCCGGTGTCGGTGGCGCTGACGCGGCAGATGCTGTGGAAGATGCTGGGCGCCGACCATCCGATGGAAGCACACAAGATCGACAGCCGCGGCGTCTTCGCGCGCGGCCGCCAGCCGGACGCGAAGGAAGGCGTCGTCTCGTTCCTCGAAAAGCGGCCGGCGAACTATCCCGACAAAGTGTCGAAGGACATGCCGTCGTACTTCCCGTGGTGGAAGCCTCGGACCTATTCCTAAGTGACGGGCTCTTCGCGGCGGAAGTGCCAGAGGGGCGTGTAGAGGCGGAAGACAGTCCATAAGATCGCGGTGGCGATGGGGATCATCATTAGGGCGTTTTGGATGCCGACGGCTTGGGCGATGAAGCCGTAGAGCAGCGCGCCCAATGGGCCGCCTGCGACTTGGCTGAACTGCAGCACGGAGAGCACGCGCGCGCGATAGGCGTTCGGCGCGGCGGCCTGGACCATGCCGCGGTTGACGGCCATCGCCGCGCCGGCGCTCAAGCCCCACAGGAACATAAGCACGATGAAGGCCGGGAAGTACGGCAGGGCGAAGGCGAGGCCGAACACGGCGACATTGTTCAAAGAGAGCAGCATCATCATGCGGCCTTGCCGTTCGACGGGTCTGAGGCGGCCCAAGACGAACGACGAGACCGTCAGACCGACGAGGAACACGGTGATGATCGCCGAGAGCATCGGCGCGTCGCCCTTGAAGACGTCGCGCACCATCAGCGGGAAGCCGACCAGGAACATGCCGTTGAAGAGCGGGCCGGGCAGGACGAGGTAGAGGATCATCGTGCGCAGCCGCTCGTGCGCGAGCACGGTGCGCAAGCCGTCGCGCATTTCGTGCAGAAGGCGCTCGATGCGAATGGGGGTCGCGCCTGCGAACGAGTCGGCGTCGACGAGGCGCACGCGCGCCGACAGCACGCCGGCGCCAGCGAGCAGCGCCGCCTGAAGCGCCAGCAGCGGCACCGCGCCGATCGTGGACGCGGACGCGGCGATCGCCGTGCCCATGAGTTGCCCGCCGAAGGTGGCGGCGACCGCCATCGCTGCGGTCCGTGAGAGACCGACTTCGGGCGGCGTGACGTGCGAGAGCAGCGCGTCGCGCGCGGGCATGATGAAGGCGCCGAGCGCGCTGATCGGCACGATGCACATCGTCGCGGTGAAAAAGCTCAGATGACCGGTCGCGATGACGAGGGCGAGCAGGATCGGAAAGATCGCGGCCGAAAGCTGCAGGCGCGCAATGTAGGCGCGGAGGTTGCGCCCGTCGGCTGCCGCGCCGCCGATGAGGATCAAAAGCATGATCGGCAACGTCGACAGAAACTGGGCGAGGCCGACGCGCGCTTGGCTCTCGTGCAGTTCCTGGGCGATCAGCCACGGGAAGATCACGCCCATGAGGCCGCCGGCCATGAAGTGGAGGCCGTGAGCGAAGAAATAGGTCTTGGAGGCGGTGGCAGGCTTCGTCACGCCGGCTTGCCCTCAGCGTGCGGCAGTGCCGTGATGTGCCAGATGCGCGTCGTCGCGAGGAGCCCGACAAGCACCAGCGCCATCGCGCCTGCCGGAAAGAGCGTCGCCACGCGCGCGCCCAGCGCCTCGACGACGAAGCCGATGAAGAGCGCGCCGATCGACATCCCGCCGGTGAAGCCCAGCTGATAGACCGACAAGATGCGCGCGCGATGCGCGGGCGGCGCGTGCTCCTGCACGATCGTGCGCGACATCGAGATCGTGACGCCCGCGCCCATGCCCCAGACGAAGACGAGGACGTAAAGCGCGATCAGCGGCGCCTCGAGACTCATGAGCGTGAGGACGGCGATGCCGGTCGTCAGCGCGCCGACGACGAGGCGGCCGCGATGAACGATCGTGCCGATACGGCTGATCGTCAGCGACGAGAGGATCGAACCGCCCCAGAACGACACGAACATGGTCGAGAACTGCTCGACGCCGCCGCCGAATTCCTGCCGCAGGATGACAGGCAGGATCACGAGGAAGGCGCCGATGAAGAGCACGCCGATGGCGAGCGTCAGGATGTTGATGGGCAGAAGCGCATGCGACTTGCGGACTTCGCGGATGCCGTCGATGACGCGCATGATCGGACTTCCGGTCGTCGAGGACGAGGCGTGATGGCGGGTCGTGGGGTGGAGCTTGTAGGAGGTGAGGGCGCCGAAGAGCTGGATCGCCGTCTGCACCAGGATGATGGGGGCCGCGCCCGCGACGGCGGCGAGGCGCGCGGTCAACATGCCTACGATTTGGGCAAGGAAGGTCACGCCCACCGTCGTCGTCACGGCGCGCTGGATGCGCGAGAGGCCGTCCGGACCGATGACGTCGCCCATCATCGCCTCGCGCGCGGGCAGGATGAAGGCCGTGATCGATCCCATGAAGAAGCCGTAGACGAGCAGCCATTCGAACCGCAGGTAGCCGGCCGCGACGATCAGCGCGAGGATCGTCGCGGGCACGGCGGCCGTCACGTGACAGAGCAGCAGCAGACGGCGCGTGTCCATGTGGTCGGCGACGAGACCGCCGATGAGTAGAAGCACCGTCGACATTGCCGTGAGCGACATTTGCGCGACGCCGATCTGATTCGGCGGCGCATGCAGAACGGTCTTTACCAAATAGGAGAACATCACCTGCTGAATGCCGAAAGCGGCAAACCACGCGCCGGCGCCCGCCAAATACCAGCGGAACTGCATGTCACTGTCAGAGGCGGCGTCTTCGGCCATGGCGTTTCCCCGCATCGTTGTTATCAGGCGCCGCGGGTGCGCGCGAGAGCGGTCACGCGCCGGCCCACAATCCGGAATGCGAC
>QKCS01000353.1 GCA_003246795.1 Alphaproteobacteria bacterium | reverse complement strand
AGCCGATGAGCGTATTCCACACGTTGAGAGAACTGACGACGCAGCTGTCGCTCGCTCGCGGCAGCGCGGATATCGGGCAAGCGTTGTTCTGCGTTTCGAAGCGCTTCGGGTTCGCGACGGCGCTCGTCGTCGATATGACTAAGGTGCTGGATCTGGCCGATCCCGGCATCATCTTCTCGGCGGCGGACCGGGCGTCGTTGGTCGAAATGGATGTCAAGACACCGTTTGTGCGTCATCCGCTGGCTTTGCGCGCGCAGGCGTCCGAGCGACCGTTCGTCATGTCGAAGCTGCGCGCCGAGATCGGCATGTCGCCCGACGAGTGGTGGGCGTCGCTGCCGCCATACTTGAAGTTCATGGACGGGATGGTCGTGCCGGTTCACGATCAAGGCGCGTTCGCATGGTATGCGGTATTCTGCGGACGCGAGCCCGACCTTTCGCAGCGTACGATGTCGGTCATGAGTGCGGCGGTGCATGCGGGCTATGCCCGGTTTCGCGAACTCGCCAATGAGGGCGTGGTGCGCAGCGTGCTGACGCCGCGCGAGGCGGAGTGTTTGCGTTGGGTCGCCGACGGCAAGACGGACATCGAGATCGGCGGCATTTTGAAGATCAGCCCGCGAACCGTTCGTTTTCATATCAACAACGCCAAGATGAAGCTGGGCGTTTCGACTCGGATTCAGGCCGTGGCAAAACGGATCAGCGGCGCCGCCTGAAGGCGGTTTGTCCGACTGCCAGCCGGACAGGTTCCATCAGGGAACCGTGCGCGCGGCGTGCGCATATGACGGTCATTTGACGCAAATGCACGTCGTGCTTGATCCATGTCCATGATTTGAAGTCAGCGTCGACAGATAAGTCGCAACAGGAAATCACTGTTGAGACCTTGCCCGGCATGTCCAAGCTCCATTCCACTTTTGAAACCTTGCAGTATTTGACCACGCGGTTCTCCCTCGCCGAACGCGCGGAAGACATCGGGCGGGCGCTCTTCGACGTTTCGCAACGTTACGGATATACGGCCGCGTTGATCGTGGACATGAGGAAGCTCGTCGGTCCGATCGGTCCTGCAATCGTGTTCGCGACGCGGGGGCGCGGATTGATCGAGTTGGCCGATACGGAGAACCCGTTCATCGGCCATCCCTTCACCGTGCAGGCGCAGGCGTCGGAACGGCCGTTCGTCGTTTCCGATCTGCGTAGGGAAAACCGCGACGGCGAAGATGCTTGGTGGTCGTTCATGTCAGACCGTGCCGGCAAGATGGACGGCATCGTCATCCCGGTGCACGACGGCGACGACATCGTTTGGTTCTCCGCTTTCGTCGGCAGCGAGCCGGACCTGTCGCAACGGACATTGTCGCTGATGAGTGCGGCCGTGCATGCGGGCTTCGCGCGGTACTGCGACCTCGCGAATGCGGACGGTGTGCGCAACGGCGCGCTGACTCCGCGCGACGCGGAATGCCTGCATTGGATCGCGGACGGGAAGACCGACTCGCAAGTTGCGGCGATTCTGCAGATCAGCCCGCGGACCGTTCGCTTTCACATCGACAACGCGAAAACGAAACTAGGCGCTTCAACGCGCGTTCAGGCGGTTGCGAAACGGTTGAACGGGGCGATCTAAGGTGACGCGACGGCCCATTTGTACTTCATGTAACCGGTGCCGCTGACCATGCGCTCCACAAAGGCCAAGGGTTCGCGCGCGTCGTCGATGCCGAGTTGAGCGGCGAGCGCGAGCACGCCGCGCGTGTAGATGAGGAAATCAGGGCTGTTGTGTTGCGCCCATGAGGTGTCGTCTGCGAACGGCTCTTCGACTTCGTTTTGTTTGTCGGCGGCGAAACGCTTCCAAGCGCCGCTCCAGGATTTGAGCCAAATGCTCTCCGGCGAGCGTTCCGCATACATGGAGTGCGAGTCTGCTGTCGCAAGACTGAGGTAGTAAGGTGAGCACCATTGGCGCGGCCAGCCGCTCTTGCCGCTCGTGCGCGCCAACGTGGACTTGAGCTTCCAGCGGAAGGCGTTGCGCCAATCCTCGAACCCCAAGAGCACGCCCCAGCCGAGACAGAACGCTACGAAGTCCTCTTGCCAGGCTGCGACCTCGTCGATGCGCGGGCCCGCGGCGAAGACCGACGTGATGGGCGCCGGATTTGTCACATAGTGCGCCGTGAACCATTTCAGATTGTCATCGACGATGTGCTTCCAGTACGCGCGCGGCTTCAGCCATTTCGGGGTTGAATCCGGCGTGACTTTCGCCAATTGGAACATCGTGCGCATCGACCAGGCGAAGGAACGCGTCTCGCCGGGATAGACGATCTGCAGCTCGTTCTCGCCGCGGTGATAGCTCGTATAGCCCAGCGTCTGGTTGCCCTGGAACTGAAGCTCCTCGAGATGGAAGGGGTCTTCGGTCAAGAGGAATGGCACATAGTTCAAGGCCGGATCGTGCGACGTGTCCAAGCTCCATTCACACGTCACGTGGCCCTCAGCATCGCGGATCGCCTCGGTTCCCTTAATCCACGGGTTCCCGTGGGGCTCGTAATACCAATCGGCGTTCGGATATTGGAAGAAGTCGATGGGCGCGTTGGTCTTCTCGTCGCGCATGTGCATCGGCATCGAGGCCGCGGCTTCCGCCTGCGCGCGAAGCGCGGCGAGCGCACGTTCGCTTCCGGTCACGATGTAGTCGCCCTGATATTCCGTGATCGGACCAAGCTCCAACCGTTCGCCAGCGGCGCCGACCGAGGTTTGCAGGCCGCCCGTATCCATCGGATGGCGATAGACGGGCGGCTTAGATTGCTGCGCGGGTTCCGCGAGGCGTGCGGCTGATTCCGCGTAAGGCGGCAAGAGTTTCGCTTTGATGAGTTCGGCTGGTTTGCGGACGACTGGGCGCGGTTCGGATTGCCAGCGCCAGCGTGCGAACCACCAATGACGCGGCACGTCGACCGTCGCGAGTTCGCGTCCGCCTTTGGCGATTACGGTGCGGTAGGCGCCGAGGTGTGCCGCGGCTTCGTTCGCCTTGCCCCACAGGCGGCCGAGTTCGACCACGATTTCGACGCGGTCGGAGTTGCGGTCCGGACGGAAGAAGACGGAGAGTGGCGAGCCCGCCAGGTCGGTGCGAACGCAGCGCTGCGTGAAGCGGCTCGCCTTATAGTCGCCGAGGTCGATGCCGGCGCTTTGCTTGAAAACGAGATCTTTGCCGTTCAGTGTGATGGTGACCGTCAGATCGCCGTCCGCCGCGAACGCTCGCGGCGCGAGCGCCAAAGCGCCTGCCGCCAGTCCCACATTCTTCAGAAGATCACGCCGTCGCATCGTCCACCCCATGCGCCCCAAAGCTCACCATATCTTGGGACGCACGGTGGCCGGGTGCAAGCAACTAGAACTTGGAACGGAGGCCGGCGTAGGCCGCAATGCCGGGCGAACGGTAGGTGAAGACCTCTTCATAGTCTTCGTCGAGCAGGTTTTCGACGCGAGCGAAGAGTTCGACGTTTTCTGCCGCGTCGTAGCTCGCGTTCAGATTGACCAGCGTGTAGGCGGGCAGGGTGACGAAGTCTTCGGGCGTGGCGAAGATGAACTCGTTGTCCCGCTGTTCGCCGTTGTATCGCACGCTCACCGTCGTCGACGCCCGCTCGAGGAAGCGGTAAGTCACGTTCAGCGAAGCCGTGTGCGGAGGGCGGCGGACCTCTTCAAGGCTGCCCTCCTTCGCATCGAGATACGTGTAAGCGGCGTCGAGCGACCAATCGTCGAGGTGAGCGTCGAGCGTGAGTTCGACGCCCCTGCGTTCACTCGTCGCCGTGCGGTTCTTTGGGGTCGACTCGAAGGTGGGCGGGATGAAATCGGTGAAGATCTCGTTTTCGAGTTCGGCTTCGAAATAGGTGATCGTCGCCTTTGCGTGGCCGCTCCAGAACGTCTGGTCGAGGCCGACATCCCAGCCGACC
>QKCS01000111.1 GCA_003246795.1 Alphaproteobacteria bacterium | reverse complement strand
CATCCACTTCTCGGTCGAATGGTGGAACACGCGGCATCAAGGCGCGACCGGGTTCAGGGCGGACGGCCCTGCGATGTCGACGTCGATGCTGGTCCCGCTGCTCACGATGGCGCTGGGCTACAACGTCTTCTACGTCGCGCTCCTGCTGGTGCGCATGCGGATGGAAGTCTCCGCGCGCCGCCTGCGCACGATCCGCTTGGGGCTGGAGGCCGTGCCCGCATGAGCGACTGGCAAACGTTTTTGGAGATGGGCGGATACGCCGCCTTCGTATGGCCCGCCTACGGCGTGAGCGTCGTGGCGCTCGCGGCGTTCGCATTGTGGAGTTGGCGCGAGATGAAACGCGCCGAACGTCTTGTCGATCTGAACGAGCGTGCGAGCCGCGACGACTGACGTTTACGCTTCGTCAAGATCGCGTTAGCGCGATGTGAACCATGATCGCGCGATAACGTCTGCGATGAACGTCTTGACCTCGGCTCAGCTTGCCGCCCACGACATCGCATCCGGTGTCCGCCCGGCCGCGCGCACGCAACAGCCGCCGCGCCGGTTGGATATTGCCGACCTCGCCGAACTCAGAACGAAAGCGGTCCGGGCGGCCGAGCAACCCGACCCGACCGCGGTCGCTCCGAAAGCGGCGGCGCCCGATGCGCCTCCCGCATCCGCCCAAGACGCGGCGAACGGCGCCGAACGCAAGCCCGTACGGCCCGGCACCTTCCTCGACATCCGCGTCTAGATCAGTTGCGCCGCTTGCGCGGTTTCGCCTTGACGGCGCCCTCGTCCTCGCCGAGCTGAGCTTCGGTGGCCGCTTGGGCGATTGTGGTCAGGCACTTGATGAAATCGTTGCGCAAGCGCGCGGGCAGGACGTCCAGGATCCGCGATTCCGCCTTCATCACCGACGGCATTGCGGACCGCAATGCGCGGCGCCCGGCAGCCGTGATCTTCACCGAGTTCGCGCGTTGATCTTCCTCCGTGCGCTTGCGTGCAAGCAGGTCCTTGTTCGTCATGCGCACGATCATGTCGGCGAGCGTCGACCTGTCGATTCCGGTCGCGCGGACGAGCGCCGTTTGGCTGACGCCTTCTTGCTTGTCGACCGCAAACAGAACCGCGAACTGGCGCTGCGTCAGCGCCTTTGAGTCTTGTTCTTCCGTATAAAGATCATTCGCGAATTGGTTCGCACGCCGCAGCAGATGGCTCGGCGATGTCGCCAGGTCGAAGGTTTTTGCCATTTCGGAAGTCCGGTGGAATAATCGGCGGAACGACGCCGCAAGAAATGATCCGTGTCCGTATCACATCCAAATGCGGTCCGGAAGTTGCCTCGCGGGCGCAGGTGCCGCGCAACAACATTGCGAGTTTTTCAGAAAACGCCATGCGAGAGAAACCGCCGCCGTTGCCGCCGCCCAAGACGTGCTGCGAATTCGTGCGCCGTATGCCCGAAGGCGACAACTTGGAGCGCGACGTCTGCGCAAGATGCGGACACGTTCACTATGTGAACCCCAAGATCGTGGTCGGCTCCGTTTGTTCCTGGCACGGACGAATTCTGCTGTGTCGCCGCGCGATCGAGCCGCGTCACGGATTCTGGACGATTCCCGCGGGCTATATGGAGGAGCGCGAGACGCCCGCCGAAGGCGCGATGCGCGAAGCGTGGGAGGAGGCGATGACCAAGATCGACATCGACCGGTTGCTCGCCGTCTATTCCGTGCCGCGCATTTCGCAAGTGCAACTGATCTTCCGTGCACGGCTGACCGGCCCGGACTTTGCGCCTGGTGTCGAAAGTCTCGAGACGAAGTTGTTCGCCTGGAAGGAGATTCCCTGGAACGATCTTGCATTCCCAAGCGTGCACTGGGCGCTCAAGCACCATCGCGACGTCGAGGGCCGCGACGACTTCGCCCCGTTCGACAATCCGCTCTGACTCAGCTGACAGGCGCGATGGGCGGCTTGCCCGCGGCCTTGGCGCACGCGGCGACGGCCGCGTCGTTCGCCCCGCCGGGAACGGCCTCGGCGCGCGAAACGGTCATGGCGTCATTGGCGCCGGGATAAAGATAGACGAGCAGCGTGCAATTGCCCGTGCCGCCGTACTGCCAAAGCTCGGCGCCGGGCTCGGTCCGCTTCAGCGTGGGCTCGCCCCAGAACGACCGCAGATCGTCGGCGGTCATGCCCGCAAGCTTGCCGCCGACGGGCGCTGCACCGCTCGAGCGCGAAGCCGACTCGGCAGTTGGTGCGGAGGCCTCGCTCTTCGCCTTGTCGCCCTCCTTGGAGCCGATGCCGACCATGCCGCCGACGTCGTTCAGCGTCTGACAACCGGCGATCGCCGTGGCTGCGGCCAGCACGGCCGGAATCGCAATGCGACGCATCAGGCGCTCCCCGCAAGCTTGTTGAATTCGTGTGTCATCATCGCCGCCCCGAACAACGGCACGAAGAAGTTCAGGAACGGGATCATGGCGAGCAAGGATATCAAGACGCCGCCCAGAAACAACCGAACGCGATGGCGCCGCCGAAGGCCGTGCGCCTCGCGCGGCGGCATATGTCGGAGCGCCGCGAGTTCGAAGAACGTGCGGCTTGTGAGATAGCCGTTGACGAAGATCACGACGATGACGCCGAGCCCGACCGACGCCAGCTGCAAAGGGAACGCAAGCAGGTTCAGCAACACGCCGATCGCCGTGAATCCAAGTCCGGCCCATAACAAGCTCCAGAACGTGGCGCCCGGGCGGTCCTTCACGTCGGGATAGTACTTCGCTTCCACGGCGTCCGCGACGCGATCAAGGAATATGCTCGCGAACATCTGCGCGATCGGTGCACCCATGAAGATGAAGGCAAGGACCAGCAGAAACTGCGAGATGATCGCGACCGCGTCGCGCACCCAGCTCAAACCGAAATTGGGCACGTAGCTGACGGCGAACTGCAGCACCAACGTCAGCAGCACGAAGAGCCCGAACGTGCCTGCGACGCCTAGCCATAGCACGCCGCGGAATTTGCGGTCGAACATTTGGGCGAGAGCCGATCCGACGCTGGATAACATGCAAGTCGCTCGTGTCGGTTGATTTCGGAGGCGGGATCACTGCCTATACTGCCACGCGACCGCGAAGGCAAAAGGACGAATTCATGCAGAAGGCAAGTATCGACGTTTTGGGTGTGGGCCACGCGATCGTCGACGTTCTGGCGAGGACGACGGACGCGTTCTTGAACGAACACGGCATCGCCAAGGGCGCGATGACGCTGGTCGACGGCTTCCGCGCCGAAACGTTGGGCCACGCGATGAAGAACACGGTCGAGGCGTCCGGCGGCTCGGCCGCGAACACGATGGTCGGCATCGCCTCGCTCGGCGGAAATGCGGGCTTCGTCGGCAAGGTCAACGACGACCGCCTGGGGCAGGTGTTCATCGAAGACATCCACAAGTCGGGCGTGCGCTTCGAAGGCGTACCGACCAAGGGTTCGGTGGCGACGGCCTCGTGCCACATCCTCGTGACGCCAGACGGCCAGCGTAGCATGAACACGTTCTTAGGGTGCGCCAGCGCGCTCAGCGACGGCGACATGAGCGCCGAACGAATCGCCGCCGCGAAAATCCTCTACGTCGAAGGCTATCTCTGGGACACGCCGGGCGCGAAGGCCGCCATCCGCGCGGCGATCGCGCACGCGAAGGCCGCGTCGCGCAAAGTCGCGTTCACGCTCTCCGATCCGTTCTGCGTCGGCCGCTGGCGCGACGAGTTCAAGGCGCTGATGGCAAGCGACATCGACATTCTTTTTGCGAACGAGGCGGAGGCGAAGGCGCTCTACGAAACCGAAAGCTTCGACGTCGCGTTTCAGGCGATCCGCAAGTGGGGCAAGACCGCGGCGGTCACGCGCTCGGCGCACGGTTCGGTCGTCATGGTGGATTCGCGTATTCACATCCTGGATGCCGAACCCGTGGAGCGCGTCGTCGAC
>QKCS01000316.1 GCA_003246795.1 Alphaproteobacteria bacterium | reverse complement strand
CGCCTTCGCCCGCGGCCTCATCGCCGCCGGCATGGGCCCGCGCCTGATCCTCATCGATCCCGCCGTCAAAGTTGCGGCCGCGCGCGCCTTCAAGGCGGCCGGCGCGGCGGTCGGCGGCGACGCCGGGATGCTCGCCGGCGCGTCGCCCGAAGCAGTCATCCTGGCCGTCAAACCGCAAATGATGCGCGTCGTCGCGCCGCCGTTTGCCGATGCCGCACGAAATGCGCTCGTCATCTCGATCGCCGCCGGCACGCCGGTGGAAAGCCTGCAACTCTGGCTCAAGAAACCGCGCGCGCTGGTCCGCGCGATGCCCAATCTGCCCGCGTCAATCGGCAAGGGCATCAGCGCCGCCTACGCAACGCCGACCACGACGGCCGCGCAGCGCAAGCTCGCCGCGACCCTTCTGGCGGCCATCGGCGAACTTGTATGGCTCGAGGGCGAAGAGCTCATGAACGCCGTCACCGCCGTATCGGGTTCTGGCCCTGCCTACGTGTTCCTCCTCGCGGAAGCGCTTGCCGCCGCGGCCGTGCGACAGGGCTTCGCACCCGAGATCGCGCGAAAGCTCGCGCGCAAGACGATCGAGGGCGTCGGCGCGTTGCTTGCCGACTCCAACACGGATCCCGCCGATCTGCGCGCCTCCGTCACCAGCCCGGGCGGCACGACCGAGGCGGCGTTGAAAGTGCTGATGCGGGATGGCCGCTTCGAGCGGCTCGTCGCAGATGCCGTGGCGGCGGCCGTCGCGCGCGGATTCGAACTTGCGAAAACGCGATAGTATCGACAGTACAGGCTGCCTAAAGTGAACGAGGACCCGTTGACGGGCGCGCGATCCATGGCGACCAAGAGACTATCTCCCGAAGACAAGCTGGTGACGGCGGCGCTGTCCACGATCGAAAAGTCGGGATGGAAAACCCTGTCGCTGACGGCAACGGCGCGCAAAGCAAAAATTTCGCCGGCGACGCTCTACGAAATCTGTCCCGACAAGCGCGCGCTCCTGTCGCTGATCGCCAAGCGCGTCGACCTGGCCATGATCGAAAAGGCGCAGGAAACCGACCCCGATATCCCGCCGCGCGATCGTGCTTTCGACGCCATCATCGGCTGCTTCGAAGGGATGGGACCGCTGCGACCCGCGATCCAGGTAATCCACGACGACAGCGCGGGCGATCCCGGCGCGATCTTGGACGTGCTGCCAGCGACCGTTCGCAGCGCCAATTGGATCGCCGACATGGCGGGCCTGCCGACCTCGGGCTGGCAAGGGTTTCTCGTGACACGCGGCATCGGAATTCTGCTCGTCGAAAGCCTGGGCATCTGGCTGAAGGACGGCGACGACCTAGCCAAGACGATGGCCCATGTCGACCGCCGCCTGCGCATGATCGAAGAGTGGACGGAGTCGCTTCAGCGCGCGGCCGACGACGAAGACGCCGAGAACGAAGAACGCATCGACGGCGATTGACGCCCCGATCACGGCGGGTCCATCCTCCCCGCCCGCGCCGCTCAAGGAGGAGACCGCCGTCATGGCTGGCAACAAAAGCCCGTTCCCCGAATTCGACTTCAAGTGGCCGAACTTCGATCAAGGCTTCTGGGACCAATTCAACGTCCCCGGCGTCGACACGAGCGCCTTGATGGAAAGCCAGAAGAAGAATTTCGACGCCTTGGTGAAGGCAAACCAAAAGGCGGCCGAGGGCTATCAGCAGATGATGGTCCGCCAAGGCGAGATCATGACCGAAACGATGGGCGCAATTCAGGAGGCCGTTACCGACCTGATGAAGGCCAACGACGGAAAAGACCTCCCGAAGAAGCAGGCCGAGCTGATCGAAAAGACGGTCGCCCGCGCGCTGAAGCACATGAAGGAACTCGCGGAACTCGCTATCGACGCCAACAGCGACGCGTTCAAGGTGATGCGCGACCGCGCGAAGGAATCGATCGGGGAGATGCAAGACCTCGCGGACAAGATCGCCGCCGGAAAGAAATGACGGCGCCGCAAGCGACGACGATCGAATTCGATCAATTCGCGGCCGTCGACATTCGGATCGGCACGGTCGTCTCGGCCGAGCCGTTCCTCGAGGCGCGCAAGCCTGCACTGAAAATCGTCATCGATTTCGGGCCCGAGATCGGGCGCAAGAGGAGTTCCGCGCAAATCACGCAGCACTACGGACCGATCGATTTGATCGGCCGCCAAGTCTGTGCCGTCGTGAATTTCCCGCCGCGCCAGATCGGCCCGTTCATGTCCGAGGTCCTGACGCTCGGTTTCAGCGACGAGGCAGGACACGTCGTTCTCGTCAACGCGGACAAGCCGGTGCCGAACGGCGCAAAGTTGCACTAGCCGATCTTCGCGGGCCGCGCTTCAAAGATTTCGATGACGGGAGGTGCGGCGCCCAACGTCCGCGCCTGCGTCACGAAATCGACCGAGGCCGCGACCTTAAAATGCGCCGCAAGGGCTGCCGCGTCCGTCCACTTCTCGACGAACACCAACCTCATTGGATCTTCCGCGTCGACATGAACCGCGTGCGAAATACAACCCGGTTCCGATCGCGACCGGCGCACGTGTTCGAGGCTGAGCCGGCGCAGTTCGTTGAACGTTTGCGGCCGCGCCAAGATGCTTCCCAGAACGATAATCATCGTACCTCCTAGACGGGCAGGCGCACGACGGCGCGCAGGCCCCCGAGCTTGCTTTCGCCGAGCGTGATGTCGCCGCCGTGGCCGCGCGCGATGTCGCGTGCGATCGCAAGACCCAAACCCACGCCGCCCGAGGCCAGCGTCCGCCCGGTGTCCAGCCGATGAAACGGGCGGAACGCTTCCTCCCGGCGGTCCGGCGGAATCCCAGGGCCGTCGTCGTCGACCGCGATCTCGACCATGCTGGCGTTCTGGCGCGCGCTGACCTGCGAATGCTTACCGTATCTAAGCGCGTTCTCGACCAGGTTCGTCACGCAGCGCCGCATCGCGTTCGGCCGCACCTCGACCAGAATGCCGTCGCCGACGGCAAGTTCGACGTGTTTGTCGGGGCTCTTTGCTTCCGCCTTACGCTGAGCGTTCGCCACGACGTCGCGCAGCAGATTGCCAAGGTCCGTTTCGGATGCACCTTCGCCCGCCTGCCCTCGCGCGAACGCCAGATACTCGTCCAGCATTCGCTCCATCTCCTCAACGTCGCCTTTGATCGCCTGGACGTCGTCGCCCTTCATCATCGCAAGCTCGAGCTTCATGCGGGTCAAAGGCGTGCGCAGATCGTGGCTGACACTGGCGAGCATTTCCGTCCGCTGTTGGACGAAGCGCGAGATGCGCTCCCGCATGTCGAGGAAAGCGAGTGCCGCCCGCCGCACCTCCGTCGCGCCGGACGGCCGGAAGTCCGGCACGTCGCGCCCCTTGCCGAAGGCCTCGGCTGCATCCGCCAGCCGCTCGATCGGCCTGATCTGGTTGCGTAGGAACAGGATGGCGACGCTGAGCAGGATCAGCGCGGTCCCCATCATCCACAGAACCCAGACATGCGTGTTCGTCGACATCACGCGCTTGCGTTCGACGAGCACCTGCATCACGGCATCCTCAAGCTGGATACGGATGTCGACGACGTCGTCGTATGAATCGGAGTCGACCCAGACCGGCCGCCCCGTACGCGTCGAGAGCTCCCGCACGAACACCTGCTTCAAAACCTCGTAGGTCGGCGATTCGCTGTCGGGAATCTTGGCGCCGAGCCGGATGACGGGGACGAGACCGAAGGATTGTTCGCGCAACCGCTCCACTTCTCCCGCAAATCGATCCGGCCCCAACGTCTCGTAGCTTTGAACGAAAAGCGCGATCTGCGCCGCGACGCCGCGCGAGATGCGCGTCGTCACCGCCTCCCATTGACGGTCGAACAGCAGGTAGGTGACCACCGCCTGCAAAATGACGACCGGCATCACGATGATGAGCAGCGAGCGTCCGAACAGCCCGCGAGGCATCCACCGCCGCAGCCCGGTGCGCGACATGGCCTAGCCCACCCGATCCGGCATCAAGACGTAGCCGACGCCGCGCACGGTCTGCAGATAGAGCGGCAGCTTCGGATCGTTCTCGATCTTGCGCCTGAGCCGCGTGATCTGCACGTCGACCGTGCGCTCCAACACTTCGCCCATGCGCTGCGAGAGATCCGTTCGCGTGAACGTCTGCCCCGGGTTGGCCGCGAGCAAACGGATCAGCTGAAGCTCGGCGGACGTCAGTTTGATCGGCTTGCCGTCACGCGTGAGCTCGCCGCGCTCCGGATCGAAGCGGCAGGCGCCGAGTTGGATAGTCTGCTTCACCGTGTCGACGGGCGTGCCCGCGCGCCGCAAGATCGTGGCAATGCGCAGCAGAAGTTCGCGCGGTTCGAACGGTTTCGGCAAATAGTCGTCGGCGCCCTTCTCCAACCCTTCGATGCGGTCCGTCGCCTCGCCCCGCGCCGTGAGCAGCAGTATGGGCACGTCGGACCTCTCGCGGATCGCCTTCGTCAACGACAGGCCGTCCTCGCCCGGCATCATCACGTCGAGCACGATGAAGTCGAAATCGAGGCTCGTCATCAGCTGGCGCGCGTCGGCCGCGTCCTTGGCCGACGTCACGCGATAGCCGTTCTCGCTCAAATACCGCTGCAGCAGCGTGCGGATTCGCGTATCGTCGTCGACGATCAGCAGGTGGTGCACCGGCTGTTCGGTCTCGTCCGCTTCTCTGACGTTGACGCTCATCGCTTCGCGATCAGGCGCAACACGCCTGCCCGTTCCTGTTCGGCCAGAAGACCCGAAAGCACTTGCCTGAAGCCCGCCACCGCCTCGGGTCCCGCTTCGCGATAAGCCTTCGCCAACCGCGTCCGTTGCAGCGCGGTCAACTCAGCTTCCACGCCCGCGCCTTTCGCCGTCAGTCTCAGCAATCGCTGCCGCCGGTCGCGCGCGCCTTGCGTCTGCACCAGATATCCCGCTTCCGTCAGGTTCTTCACGACGCGGCTGAGCGATTGTTTCGTAATGCCGAGGATGCTCAGCAAGTCTGAAACCGGAAGGCCGGGATGACGCGCAACAAAGTGCAACGCGCGATAATGCGCGCGCCCCAATCCCAATTCGGTTAGTCTTGCGTCCAACGCTTTCGCGAAGTCGCGACCGGCAAAGAAGAACAGCTCGATGCCGTCGGTCAGTTCGTCTTCGCGCAAGTAGAGCAACGACGGCGCAGGCTTCATCACTAAGGCCCGGGGTGACATGCACAGCAGTTATGGCAGATATGCTGCCACAATAGAGCGCCGGGAGTACTCCCGGCAAGCGGGCTGGCTATACTGCCGGGCGCGAGCCGCGCGCAAAGACGCTTAACAGAGGAAACGACGGGAGCCCCTCAATGTCGCTGATACCGTTTGACGACCGCGACGGACATATCTGGCTCGACGGCAAGCTCGTGCCGTGGCGCGACGCCAAGATTCACGTCCTGACTCACGGCCTGCACTACGGCTCCTGCGTGTTCGAGGGACAGCGCGTCTACAACCGCAAAGTCTTCAAGCTCGAACAGCACACGGCCCGCCTGTTCGAATCGGCCAAGATCATGGGCTTCGAAATCCCTTACACGCCGGAGCAGATCAGCGACGCCTGCAAGCAAGTGGTCGAAGCGCAGGGTTTCGACGATGCCTATATGCGCCCAGTCGCTTGGCGCGGCAGCGAAATGATGGCCGTCAGCGCCCAAAAGGCGACGATCCACGTCGCCATCGCCGTCTGGCCCTGGCCGTCCATGTTCGATCCGGAGATCAAAGCGAAAGGTGTCAAACTTGACATCTCGCGTTGGCGCCGCCCGGCGCCCGACACGATCCCGTGGAAGGCCAAAGCAGCAGGCCTTTACATGATCTGCACGCTGTCGAAGCACGAGGCGGAAGCCAAGGGCTATGCCGACGCCATGATGTACGACTGGCGCGGTCTCGTCTCGGAGGCGACGGGCGCGAACATGTTCTTCGTCAAGGACGGCAAGCTGTTCACGCCGTACGCGGATTGCTTCCTGAACGGCATCACCCGCCAGACGGTGATGGATCTCGCGCGCAACCGCCAGATCGAAGTCGTCGAGCAATACATTCAGCCGTCCGAGGTCGGCGGCTTCGAACAATGCTTCCTCACCGGCTCCGCTGCGGAAGTGACCCCCGTCGGCTCGATCGGCGACTGGAAGTTCGAAGTCGGCAACATCACCCGTACTCTGATGGACGACTACGCGAACTTGGTGCGCGGCAAGAAGGTCTGATCAAAGACCGAACGGATAGGTTTCGTCGGGCCCTCGCCGCGTGTGGGTCGGCAACGGCGTCACCGCGCGCGTCTCGTCGAACCAAACGTAGGCGTCGAACTGCTCGGCCAAGCTGCAGCGCGAGTAGTGGCTCCAGCGCTCGGTCTCCGGCCGATAGATCACGCCGATGAAGCGTTCGAGCCGCGGCGCCGAGAGCGCCTCGTGCAGCATCGGGCGAACACTCTTCCGCAGATCGAGCAAAAAGCGCCCGACGCCGCTGTCGTGCGCAAGGCGCTCGTAGCTCTCGGGCAACGACGGTTGGACGCGCTTCACCTCCATCGGCTCGTCCCAATCCGACGCACAAGCGACTGTCCCCGTGTGCGTACTGAATCCGATGAGCGCAGCCTCGTCCCCGAAGGTCTCGCGCGCCAACTGCCCGATGTTCAACTCGCCGCGCGCCGCGCCCATCTCCGTCTTCGACGCATCGCCGATATGCGAATTGTGGGCCCACACCACGGCCTTCGCGTTTGGCCCCTTGGCGTTCAACACGGCCATCAGCGTCTCGAACATATGCGTGTCGCGCAGGTTCCAGCTTTCCGCCTCGCCGTAGTATATCGCGCGGTAGTACGCCTCTGCGCTGCGGACCAGGCGCGCATTGGCGACGGCGTCCAAGAACGTCTCGCCGTCCTTCAGCGTATAGCGCAGTTGCCGGTCGAGCATGTCGCGCAGCATCGCCACGACCGGCTTCTCGCATGAGGCATAGCCGCGCGACAGCGCCAGCCGCCCATAGACTTGCGGTTCCTTCACCCAAGGCATCAAGCAGCCGTAGCGCTCGCGCGCGACGCCTGCCGCTTCGGGGTCGACCCGGTCGAGATAGTCGAGCACGGCCCGAATCGATGCCGACATATTGTAGAGATCGAGCCCATAGAACGCTGCGCGATCGTCCGCGGGCCGGAGTTCGTTCCAGCCACGCAACTTTTCGATGAAGTCCTCGACATCCGTATTGCGCCACATCCATGTCGGAAAGCGCCGAAACGGCGGTTCGGCGTGCGCGGGCGACGGCCGGTGGCGAACGTAGCGATCCAGGCTCGCCGCATCCGGCCAGTCCGCTTCGACTGCAACGATCGAAAACCCGTGCTCCTCGATCAGATGTCGCGTGATCGCCGCACGGGCGCGATAGAACTCCGACGTCCCGTGCGACGCCTCCCCCAGCAACACGACGCGCGCTTCGGCGAAACGATCGAACATGCGCCCGAACGCCGGATCGTCGATCTTCGGCAGCGGCTCGGCCGCCCGCTTGATGAGCTCGCAAACCGCCGCATTGCTTGGGCCAGCGACGTCCGTGCGCCTGACCATGGCTTCAACGGCCGCGCTTGGCGGCCTGCGCCTTCTTGATATTGCGCGCCCAAGCGCGCTCTTGCGCCGGGGTCGGCTTCTCGCTTTCGGGAATATCGCGGCGCGGCGCCGCCTTGAAGCGGTCGCCGCCGAGGTGACGGGGCGCCGAACCGAAGCCCTTCAAAACCTTCCGGGCCCCGCCGGTGTCGCCGATCAGCCTTCCGTCCTCAAAGTGAGCCAGGGTCTTGCTGATCAGCCATTTCTGCGTGTCCCACGATCCGTCCTTCCGTCGCCCCGCCAAGCGCTCGATTCCGCCGCGCTCGCCGACATCTTGATTGCGGAAGGAAACAAATTCCGTCCGCGGACGCACTTCGATGTGAAAGAACTTGCCCTTGCCGCTGGCGCCGGGTTTGGCGCGCTTCGCCGGCTTCCTCGTCGCGATCGCGGGCATCGGCCGCCTCCTTCGTTACTTGCCGTGACGCTTGAAGTATTGGACCGCCCGCTCGTGCTTCAAAGCCGCCTCGCGCGTCGGAAACGTGCCGAGATTGCGCCGCCGCCCCGTCCTGGGATTCTTCTTGCGCGAATAGAGCCGGTACTGGCCCGACTTCAGTTTCCTGATCATGGCGCATCATCTTGCACACGGACCGGCCGGCGATTTTGATGTAGCTCAACGCTCAGCGGCCGAACTGGCGGCGGAGCTCGTCCTTGGCTTTCATGAGCACGCGCCGCTGCCGCTCGCTCAAGTTCCGCCCGGCGCGGTTGACGTAGAACGTCAGCATCGACAGCGCCGAACGGAAGGGTTCGGCCTTGCGCCGCCGGCTCTTCAGCGCCGAGCGGCGAAGCGAGGCGGCAATGCGCTTGGGATCGTCCCAGGTGAAGACGCCGGGCTCGAGGTCGAGCGCATTGCTCTCATGAGTGACCCGATTCGACCAGCGCTTGGTCTTCGACGCCGCCACGGCGCCCTCAACGCCACCGCTCGGCCGCGCGATCGTCGCTCTCGCGCGCTTCGACCCAATGCTCGCCGGATTCGCGCATCTCGCGCTTCCAGAACGGCGCCTTCGTCTTGAGGTAATCCATCAAGAACGAACCCGCCTCGAATGCCGCGTGCCTGTGCCCCGCCGCCGTCACGACCAAGACGATGCGCTCGCCGGGCTTCAGCTCGCCGTACCGGTGGACGATCGTCACGCCGTCGAGCGACCAGCGTTCGCGCGCTTCCTCGGCGATACGCTCGAGCTCCCGCTCCGTCATCCCCGGAAAATGCTCGAGCGTCATGGTTCTCAGCTTGTCGCCGCCGCTGTCGCCGCGCACGACGCCCACGAAACTGACGACCGCGCCGATGTCGGAACGCCCCTCATGCAGACGCGCAATCTCCGCGCCCGGATCGAAATCTTCGCGTTGAACCTTGACCGTCATCCGCCCGTGACCGGAGGAAAGAACGCTACCTCGTCCCGCGCGCCCACCGGCGCCAAAAGATCGGCGTGCTCCTGGTTGACCGCCGCACGGACGCGTTTCATGTCGGCGAAGGCTTCCGCATACCCGCCGCCGCGCGACTTAAGCCACAGCGCCAAGTCGCCGACGGTGTTCGCGCCTTGGGGCACGTCGATCGTCTCTTCGCTGCGTCCAACCTTCTCGCGCACCCAGGCGAAGTAGAGAAGCTTCACGACGTGCGCTCGGCGTGGCGGCGGCGCGGCCGCGCATGCTCGCCCGACACATGCGCGACGTTCGCCAGCACATAGGAGGCGCCGGTGTAGATGGTCAGAACCGCCGCGCCCCAAAGCGAGACGATGCCGATCTGATGCAAGCCGCCCCACACGTGTTCGATGGCCGGCGCAACGATCAGGATCGCAAGCGCGATCACCTGCACGGTCGTCTTGAACTTGGAAATCGACGATACCGGAACCTGCACATGGATCGTCGCCAGGAATTCGCGCATGCCCGAAACCAGTATCTCGCGGATCAAGATGACCAGCGCCGGAACGATCACGAAGCCGCGAATATCGTCCATGTAGACGAGCATCATCAGCGCCGCCGCGATCAGAAGCTTGTCGGCGATGGGATCGAGCATCGCGCCCAACCGCGACTCCGCATTGCGCTTGCGCGCGATCCAGCCGTCCGCGTAGTCGGTCACCGCCGCCACAAGAAAGACTACGAACGCCACCCAACGCCCCGCCGGCATCGGCAGCCAAAAAGCCGCGACGAACGCAGGAACAAGCCCGATCCGGGCGAGGGTCAACAGGTTCGGGAGGTGATCGCCCATGTGCCGCACATTAGCACGCTCACGGCGTTGTCAGCCCTTGTCGTGGAAATGATCGTAGATTTTTCGCGCCATCGCCTTGCTGATCCCCTTGACGGATTCGAGGTCTGACAACCCCGCATGGGTGACCGCCCGCCCCGACCCGAAATGGTTGAGAAGCGCGCGTTTCCGCGTCGGTCCGATTCCTTCGATTTCATCAAGCGGCGAAGAAGCGAGCGTTTGCGCGCGTTTCGCCCGATGGGTGCCGATCGCAAATCGGTGCGCCTCGTCGCGCAGGCGCTGCAGATAGAAGAGGACCGGGCTTTTGAACTCGAGGTGGAATGGTTCGCGCCCCGGCATGAAAAATCGTTCACGTCCGGCGTCGCGCTCCGGCCCCTTGGCGATCGCGACGAGCTTCACGCCTGACACGCCCAGTGCGGCGAACACTTCGCACGCCACGGCCAGTTGCCCTGCCCCGCCATCGATGAGCACCAGATCGGGTACGGTGACGTCGTCAGGCTCGTCGTCCGCCGCCTTTTCGTCGAACGCGACGCCAGCCTCGCGCGCCTCTTCCTCCTGTTCCTTCTCTTCCTCCTGTTCCTTCATCAGGCGCCTGAACCGGCGCGTCAGCACCTCGCGCATCATCGCGTAATCGTCGCCGGGTGTGAGATCCGTGCTCTTGATGTTGAACTTGCGGTATTGGTTTTTGACGAACCCCTCCGGCCCCGCGACGATCATCGCGCCGACCGCGTTCGTGCCCTGGATGTGGCTGTTGTCGTAGACCTCGATCCGCTGCGGCGCCTCGTCGAGCCCGAACGCCTTCGCGACGCCTTCCAAGAGTTGGAGCTGCGTCGCGCTCTCCGCCATCCGCCGCGCCAGCGACTCGCGCGCGTTCATCACCGCCTGCGCCATTACCTCGCGTTTCTCGCCGCGTTGCGGCAGCAAGACTTCCACGCGCCGGTCCGCCTTGATCGACAACGCCTGCTCAAGCAGTTCGCGGCCCGGCACGTCGTGGCTGACAATGACGAGCTTCGGTGGTTCGCGCTCGTCGTAGAACTGCGCCAGGAAACTGTCGAGCACTTCGCCGGCCTCGACCGCGCGATCATGCCGCGGAAAATACGCACGGTTGCCCCAGTTCTGCCCCGAGCGGAAGAAGAACACCTGGATGCAGGTGTGCCCGCCGTCCTGATACGCCGCGAACAGATCCGCCTCGTCGATCGTTTGCGGATTGATGCCCTGCTGAAGCTGAACATGCGCCAGCGCCCGCACCCGGTCGCGCAGCCGCGCCGCCTTCTCGAAATCGAGCGCGTCGGCGGACGCTTCCATTTCATGCGAGAGCTCTTCCTTCACGTCTTGGCTCTTGCCGCGGAGGAACCCGACCGCTTGGTCGACGAGATGTTGGTAGTCCTCCGCCGACACCTTGCCCACGCACGGCGCGGAACACCGCTTGATCTGAAAGAGCAGGCACGGCCGCGTCCGGCTCTCGAACACGGAATCCGAACAACTGCGCAGCAGAAACGCACGCTGCAGCGTGTTCAGCGTGCGGTTCACCGAATAGGCCGAGGCGAACGGCCCGAAATACTCGCCCTTCCGGTTCTTCGCCCCGCGATGCTTGATGATCTGCGGCGCCGCGTGGTCGCCCGTCACCAGAATGAACGGAAACGATTTGTCGTCGCGCAGATGAACGTTGTAGCGCGGCTTCAGCCGCTTGATCAGGTTGGCTTCGAGCAGAAGCGCCTCAACCTCGGAATTCGTCTGCACGAACTCCATCGACGCCGTGTTTGCGATCATCCGCGCGATCCGCGCCGGCTGGTCGTACGGCTTCGTGTAGGCCTGCACGCGCTTCTTGAGATTCGCGGCCTTGCCGACGTAGAGCACATCCCCGTCGCGCGAGACCATGCGATAGACGCCGGGCGCGTTCGGCAGGCGCGTCAGATAGTCCGCAATGACGGCCGCGCCGGCGGCAAGCTGTCCCGGCGTGTCGACGGTGATGTCCTGGTTCTGCTCGCTCATGCCGTCAGGGCAAGGGCCCTAGCCGCTCGCTTCGCGTTCGATCTCGACGCCGACCGAATGCGCCTCCGCGATCACCTTCAGCTTCTCGATCCGCACGCGCGCGACTTTCACCCGGGCGTCGGCCAGGCAATGGGCCGCGATCTTCTCGGCCAGCGTTTCGACCAAGTTCAAATGTCCGCCCGCCAAAATCTCCTTGATGCCGTCAACCACCGCGCCGTAGTCGACCACGTTGGCGAGCTTGTCGCCGAGTTCGCCGTCCATCTCTTCGACGGTCAGATCGACATTGATCCGCACGGGCTGCAGTTGACCCTTCTCGCGGTGATAGACGCCGATATTGGCGTTGAGTTCGAGGTCGCGCACGAAGACGTGCCGGATACGCTTGCGCGCGTCCGCGATCCTAAGAGGCTGAACATTCGTGCGTTCGCTCATTTCCGCGCCTATTCGAAGAACTTATCCCGCGACCATGCCAAATGCTGTCCGCTGTCGACGGCGATCATCTGCCCGGTCACGGCCTTGGCCGACAAGAGATAGTGCACGGCCCCGGCAATGTCTTCGGGCGCGGACGGCCGGCGCAGCAAGGTCGCCTGGACGTGGGCGTCGAAATTGGCCTGGCTCTGCTTGTCGGCCTTGAGCGACGGCCCCGGTGCGACCGCATTGACCCGCACCCACGGCGCCAGCGCCTGGGCCAACGTCTGCGTCAGCGTCCAAAGCCCCGCCTTCGAAACCGTGTAAGACAGGAACTGCGGCGTCAGGTTCAAGACGGCCTGATCGATGAGATTGACGATCGCGCCATGCGTCTCGGCCGGCAACAGCCGCGCAAAGCTCTGCGACAGCACCAACGGCGCCCGCAGGTTCGTGTTCATATGCTTGTCCCAGCTCGCCCGTGTCGCGCTCTCGATCCGGTCGTCCTCAAACACCGACGCGCTGTTGACGAGCCCCGTCACCGGCCCCAGCGCCGCAGCCGCGCGCGGCACGAGCGTCATGACTTGCGACTCGTCTTCGAGGTCGCCGTCGACCAAGGCGGCCCGCCGCCCTAGCGCTTTGATCTCGGCCGCCAGCGATTCCGCCTCGGGCTTGCTCGACCGATAGTGGATCGCGATGTCGTTGCCGCCCTCTGCCACTTTGAGCGCAATCGCGCGACCCAGCCGCTTCGCCGCGCCGGTGATCAGAACGACGCTCATGATTTCGCCTTCACGTCCGTCTGTTTGCCGTACGTTTTGAACTTCTCCAACACGCGCGCCATTTCGCGCTTGGGCAACGTGCGCGGCCGCCCCATTTGCAGCGCCCGCGCGTATTGTGACGCCAGCACTTCGAGCGCCGCAGCGCGCTCGTAAGCCTGACGCAATGTCTCGCCCACGGCAACCGCACCATGGTTTGCCAGCAAACACCCTTCCTGTGCGCCAAGCGCCTTCACCGCGTGACGCGCCAGTTCCTCGCTCCCGTAGAGCGCATAAGGCGCGCAGGCGATGCGATCGCCGCCGAACTCGGCGATCATATAGTGGAACGCGGGGATGCTCCGGCGAAGGCACGAGAGCGCCGTCGCGTTGAGCGAATGCGTATGGACGATGGCGCCCACGTCCGCCCGCGCCTTGTAGATCGCCAGGTGCAATCGCCATTCGCTGGAGGCGATGCGCTGCCCAGCCGCGAGCCGTCCGTCGAAGCGCACCTCGACGAGATCGACCGGCCGCATCTCGTTGTAGGCGATCCCCGTCGGCGTGATCAGCATCGCATTGTCGACGCGCACGGAGAGATTGCCGCTCTTGCCGGGCGAAAGTCCGCTCGACGACATGCGCTGGCCGAATGAGATGACGTCGCTCCGGACATTGGCGCCCGCAGGCGCTGCACGCTTCTGCAGCATCCGCCCGACCCGCCGCCGCACGGCTGTGCGCTTCACGTCGCCCGTTCCGGAAAGAGGCCGAGCAGCCCTTCGCGCATCGCCGCCGCGACGCCCCGTTCCGTGATGAGGCCGGTGACGAGACGCGCCGGCGTCACGTCGAAGGCGGGATTGCGCGCGGGGCTTCCCGGCGCCGTCAACTCCACGGTCAACACGTCGCCCGCCGCACTGCGGCCTAGAACGTGCGTGATTTCACGCCCGCTGCGTTCTTCAATCTCGATGCCCTTCACCCCGTCCGAAATCGTCCAATCGATCGTCGACGACGGCAGCGCGACGTAGAACGGCACGTTGTTGTCCTTCGCCGCCAGCGCCTTCAGATAGGTGCCGATCTTATTCGCGACGTCGCCCGACGCCGTCGTCCGATCGGTGCCGACGATGCACATGTCGACCTCGCCGTGCTGCATATAATGCCCGCCGGCGTTGTCGGCGATGATCGAATGCGCAACACCGTGCGCGCCGAGTTCATAGGCCGTCAACGAGCCGCCTTGATTGCGCGGCCGCGTCTCGTCGACCCAAACGTGGATCGGAATGCCCTTGTCGTGCGCCATGTACATCGGCGCCAGCGCCGTGCCCCAATCGACGCAGGCGAGCCAGCCGGCATTGCAGTGGGTCAGCACGTTGACGCGCGCCCCGCGCTTGCGCTCCGCGACCGCCTCGATGAGCTTGAGGCCGTGGCGGCCGATGGCCTCGTTCGTCGCCACGTCGTCGTCGCACAATTTCGCCGCCCGCGCATACGCGACGGCGACGCGCTCCGACTGCGGACGGTTGCGCACCGCCGCCATCATTTCGTCGAGCGCCCATTTCAGATTGATCGCCGTCGGCCGCGTCTGCAGCAACGCGTCGTACGCGCGCTCCAGCGCGTCGTCGGACGCATCCTGCCGCAGGGCCAAGCAAACGCCGTAAGCCGCCGTGGCCCCGATCAGCGGCGCGCCGCGCACGACCATGGTCTTGATCGCGTCCGCGGCTTCCTCGACGCTCGCAATTGG
>QKCS01000090.1 GCA_003246795.1 Alphaproteobacteria bacterium | reverse complement strand
GAATCGATCGCCGCGTTTCCGGCCTCGGTCGATCTGACGATCCCGTTGCGCGTCGAGGACGGGTCGATCACGTCCATTCCCGTCACCGTCGGCCAGTTCCAACGGCCGGTGTTGCGCACGGTCGTTTCGATCGAAGGGTTCGAGGTCGTCGTCTACGTCGCGCATCTGAAATCGAAAGGGCCGCTGATCCGCGAGGCCGAGGACGGGGACGATCCGTTCGCGGCCTCGCTCGGCCAGGCGCGGGCGACGTTCGTGCGCGCGGCGGAGGCGGCGGCACTGCGTCACGTGATCCTGGCCGACCTCAAGGACAGCCGGCGGCCGACGATCCTGCTCGGCGATCTGAACGACACGCCGGACTCGCAGAGCACGCAGACCGTGCGCGGGCCGACGCCGCACAAGGACATGAACCATCAGGAGAAGAAGGCGCTGTGGGACGTCGTGCTCTACGACACGTTCCGCATCGCCTTCGAGCGCGGGCCCGCGATCCACACGCATATCCACGACGGCGAGCGCGACATCCTGGATCACATCATGGTTTCCGAGGAATTCTATTCGCGCAACAAAGCCAGAATCGGCGACGTCTTGCGCCATGACGTCATCAACGATCATCTGCGCGACGACGACGATTTGGAGCCCGGCGCATCCGATCACGGCATACCCGTCGCGGAAATTCGTCTGCTGGCCGGAAAATCCAACACAAACGGTTGAATTGCCTGAGCCAGTTCGCTTCACCTAGGGTCTCCGTCACTTGAGGGTTTTTCCGGCATGCGAAATCTTCTTAACGCCGCAGTACCGGCGCTCGCTTTAGTGTTGTGCGCCGCCTGCTCCGATTCTGGCCAAACACCGGTAGAGCCCGAGATGAAAACCCTGAAAGTCGAGCCGCTGAACTTCACCGAACGCACGCTGCCGAACGGCCTGCGCGTCTATGCGATGCGCGACGAGAACACGGCGAACGTATCGGTGCAGGTCTGGTACGACGTGGGGTCGAAGGACGATCCCAAGGGCCGGTCCGGTTTCGCGCACCTCTTCGAACACATCATGTTCAAGGCGACGCGCAACATGCCCGCCGAAACGCTCGACCGGCTGACCGAGGACGTCGGTGGATTCAACAACGCGTCGACCTGGGACGATTTCACGAACTACTACGAGGTCGTGCCGGCGAACCATCTGGAGCGCCTGCTCTGGGCGGAGGCCGACCGCATGGGATCGCTCGTCGTCGACAAGGCGATCTTCGAGTCTGAGCGCGACGTCGTGAAGGAAGAGCTGCGCCAGCGCATTCTGGCTTCGCCCTACGGCAAGCTCTTCGGACTCTATCTCAACCAGGCGAATTTCAGCGTGCATCCGTACGGGCGGCCGGGGATCGGATCGATCGACGATCTCGACGCTTCGACCGTCGAGGACGTGCGCGCGTTCCATGCGACGTACTATCGGCCGGACAACGCGGTGCTCGTGATCTCCGGCAACTTCGATCCGGCCGAGGTCGACAAATGGGTCGACACGTATTTCGGCCCGATCCCGACGCCGAAGCGGCCGATCCCGCGCGTGACGGTGAAGGAGCCGCCGCGCGCGGCGCCCAAGGAATACACGGTCTACGAGCCGAACACGCCGCTGCCGGCGGTCTCTGTGTCCTACCCCTCGCCCGACGCGCTGTCGCCGGACCAGGCGACGATCTCCGTGCTCGACGCGATCATGTCGAAGGGCGAAAGCTCGCGGCTCTATCAGTCGATGGTCTACACGCAGCAAGTCGCGACCGAGGTCTTCACGTACTACGAGGCCACGCGCGATCCGGGCGCCTACAGCCTGATCGCGATCCTGAGCGAGGGGAAATCGGCCGACGAGGGGCTGAAGAGCCTGATGGCCGAGATCGCGCGCGTGCGCGACGGCAAGGTGACGGCGGCCGAACTCGACGAGGCGAAGAACGAACTCGTCGCCGAGGCGCTGAGCGAACGCGAAACCGCGTATGGGCGGGCGAGCGAGCTCGCCAACTCGCTGATCCGCTTTCGCGATGGGCACTACGCCGACAAGCTGCTCGACGAAGTCCAGAAGGTGACGGCCGACGACGTGCAGCGCGTGGCGAAGTCGCTGTTCGACGATTCCAAGCGCGTGACGATCCGCTATCTCTCGGAAGAGGCGAAGCCCAAGGGCGCCGCCGGGGACACGATCAAGACGGCGGCGACCGTCGAAGCGCAGAAGCTCGACATCCCGCAAAGCGATATCCCGACCTTCACGCTGGCGCCCGAGGCCCAGCGCACGAAGCCGCCGGCGCCGGGCGCCGCGGTCGCGGCGAAGCTGCCGACGCCGGCCGAGAAGACGCTCGCCAACGGCTTGCGCGTGATCGTGGCGCCGAAGCGGGACGTGCCGCTCGTCAGCGCCGAGTTCCGCGTGCTCTCCGGCACGGGCAGCGATCCGGTCGGCAAAGGCGGTTTGGCCGAGTTGGCCGCCGACGTGCTGACCAAGGGCACGAAGACGCGCAGCGCGACCGACATCGCGCGCCAGATCGAGTCCTTGGGCGCTTCGCTTTCGGCCTATGCCGGGGCGGACAATTCGGGCGCCTCGCTCGAAACGCGCGCCGACCGCACGACGGAGGCGTTCACGATCCTGGCGGACGTGGTGCGCGACCCGGCCTATGCGACCGAAGAGATCGAACGGCAACGTCAGCAGACGCTGGACGGGCTTGCCGTGAACATGCGCCAGCCGGGCAGCGTCGCGCGCTATGCGATGGCGCGGCTGTTGTTCGGGATAGGGCCTTACGGCAGCGTCGCCTCGCCCAAGAGCGTGGCCGCGATCAAGCCGGAAGAGGTGGGTGCGTTCCACGCGGCGCATTGGCGGCCCGACAACGCGCTGCTCGTGATCTCGGGCGATCTGTCGGCCGACGACGGATTCGCGCTCGCCGAGAAATTCTTCGGCGACTGGCCGAAGCCGAACACGGCGCTCGCGGGCGAGCCGGACGTGGCGCAGAGCGCCGACGTGCACCGCACGGTCGTCGTCGACCTGCCGAAGTCGGGGCAGGCGGCGGTCAGCTTCGGCGTGCACGGCGTCGCGCGCACCGACGCCGACTTCTTCCCGGCGATGGTCATCAACTCGGTGCTGGGCGGCGGCTATTCGGCGCGTCTCAATCAGGAGATCCGCATCAAGCGCGGCCTGTCCTACGGCGCGAGTTCGAGCTTTCCGGCGCGGCTGGCGCCCGGACCGATCGTGGCGCTGGCGCAGACGAACAACACGAACGCCGTCCAGGTGGTCGAGCTGATGCAGCAGGAGCTTCAGCGGCTCGGCCAGGCGCCACCGGCGCCGGCGGAGATCGGCGCGCGGCAGGCGAACATCATCGGCTCGTTCGGGCGCAGCGTCGAAACGGCCTCGGGAATCTCGGGCCAGATCGCGCTGTTCGCGTCGTTCGGGCTGCCGCTCGACGGGCTCAAGACGTTCGTGTCGGACGTCGAGGCGGTGACGCCGGAGAAGGCGCAGGCCGTGGCCGCGCGCATCTACGACCCGAAGAACGCGAACGTGGTCGTGGTCGGCGACGGCGAGGTTTTCTTCAAAGCGTTGAAGAAGGCGCGGCCCGATGCGCAGCGCATTCCGATCGACAAGTTGAACTTGGACAGCGCGACGCTGCAGTAGGATGCAAGGCGCCGCATTGGTGAGAGGCCTTCGGCGGCGTCAACGCCGAAGCGCGGATGGATGCACGGAAGGTACGTTCCGACGGCGGCGGGCGTGGTGCGCTCTCCTGAATGGTTCGCGGCGGACTACGATCCGCGCCGCAACACGCTGGCCTTCGTGCGCACCGCGCGCGAGACGTTGGCGGGCCAGCCATTTCTCGATCAGCGCTGGAACCGCGACGGGCTCGAGCGCTGCGAGTTTTCGCTCGACGCGTTGGCCGCGGCGTTGCCCGAGGATGCGCCGGGGCCGAAGCTCGACTTCATCTGGCACACTTCGTTCTGTTGCTCGACGCTGATCGCCGAG
>QKCS01000147.1 GCA_003246795.1 Alphaproteobacteria bacterium | reverse complement strand
GGCGTCGGACTTGAGCGCGTTGAGGTCCGCATCGGCGAGCGCGAAGGCGAGCGCGAAGGCGTTGTCGCCGTGGTGCTGCAGCGAATTGCGATCGAGGTTGTCCAGTTTGTCGAATTGCGAGTGATAGAGTGACGCCGCATTCGAGAAAGCGAAGTTGAAACCGACGAGGCCGTGCTTGCGGTAGACGCTGAAGTCCGTGTCGTTCGGCAGAAGCTTGTAGACCTCATAGGTCAGCGAGTTCGCCACGGGATGTGCGACCGTGCCTGCGAAGATATCCATGAGGCGCGCGCTGCCTTCGCCCGTTTCGAACATCATCGAAGGGCCAGCGGCGCCGCGCGCCTCCAGGTTCACGACGATGCCGACGTCTTTCATCAAGGGGTGCTTTTCGGCGAAGGCGAACGCGCCGCGCAAACCTGTCTCCTCACCGTCGGTGATCAGAAAGATCACATCGTTCTTCGTCTCGCGGCCGACGAACGCGCGCGCGAGTTCCAGGATGACGGCGGTTCCCGCCCCGTCGTCGCCCGCGCCCGGACCCGCCGGGACGCTGTCGTAATGGGCGGTCGCGAGAACGGCTTTGCCGCCATCCGTGCCTGCATGGACGGCGATGATGTTCTCGACTTGCGTGCAGCCCGGGTAGCGATCCGGCGGGGCGCATTGAAACGCCGACTGGATTTCAGGCACGTAGCCGTAGGACCGCAGTTCGCCGAGGATGCGGTCGCGGATCGTCGCGTTCTCGGCCGAGCCCGCGACATGTGGACGATCCTCCGCGAGCAGGTCCTTCAGTGTTTCGAACGCGCGCTCCTGCGAGAAGCCGGTATCGGCCGCGCCGGACGGCGCAACGAGCTGCGACTGCCACAGCACCATGAGGACGGCCGTCACCGCGGCGACGAAGGCCAGCGCGAACCAGAGTCGGAAGCGGCCGCTCTTCATTGCCGTTGTCCGGCTCGTTGCTCGGGCGCGCGTCTTGGCGCGGGCTTCGTCACGTCGGGCGCCGGGGTCTTCGGCTTGAAGGGGCACACTTCGCGCACCGCGCACTCGTAGCACTTCGGTTTGCGCGCGACGCAGACATAGCGCCCATGCAGGATCAGCCAATGATGCGCGTGCTGGCGATAATTCTCCGGCACCACTTTCACGAGATGATCTTCGATTTCACGGGGCGTCTTGCCTTTGGCGAGCCCCAGGCGCTGCGCGACGCGGAAGACGTGGGTGTCGACGGCGATCGTGGGCTCGCCGAAGGCGATGTTGAGAACGACGTTCGCTGTCTTGCGTCCGACGCCGGGCAACGTTTCCAACGCGTCGCGATCGCGCGGGACCTTGCCGCCGTGCTTTTCGATCAACGCGCGCGACAGTGCGATGACGTTCTTGGCCTTCATGCGGAAGAGGCCGATGGTCTTGATGTGGTCGATCAGGCGCGCCTCGCCGAGCTTGATCATTTGCTCCGGCGTCTTGACCATTTTGAACAATGGCTCGGTGGCGCGGTTGACGCCCTTGTCGGTCGCCTGCGCCGACAAGACGACGGCGACGAGCAGCGTGTACGGGTTGATGTGTTCGAGCTCGCCTTTCGGCGCCGGCATCGCCGCCGCCAGGCGTTTGAAGATCTCTTCGGCCCTCGCCCGTTTCGACATGCCCGATCAGTGACAAACCCTGACAACAATGCCAAGCGGCTGGCGGCCTTCTTTCCCCTTTGATAGGCTCCATTCATGGCCGGGAAAGAACTGCTACTCATCCTTTGCGCGCGGATTGGCTACAATCCTTGAGGCGGCATCGCGTCGCGGGCGACCGCCCGTCGCATCGTCCCTCCTTTCCGCATCGACACGCGAGCAGCACCCATGTCCACCAAGGCCGCCACCCACAATCTGACGAAGCACTGGCAGGAGCTCGACGCCCTGCACCACATCCACCCGTTCACCGAAACGCGCGCCCTGAACGAGAAGGGCGTGCGCGTGATCGTGCGTTCCGAAGGCGTGTACATCTGGGACTCCGAAGGCAACCGGCTGATCGACGGCATGTCGGGGCTGTGGTGCGTGAACGTCGGATATGGACGGAAGGAATTAGCCGAGGCCGCCTATGAGGCGATGAAGGAGCTGCCGTTCTACAACGCGTTCTTTCAGACGACGCACCCGTACGCGACGGAACTGGCGGCAAAGCTTGCGAGCCTTTTGCCGGCGGGGTTGAGCCGCATCCTGTTCGCGAACTCCGGGTCCGAGGCGAACGATTCGGCGCTAAAGCTGATCCGCTACTACTGGAACTTGCAGGGGAAGCCGCAGAAGAAGATTCATATTTCGCGCGAGTACGCCTATCACGGCGTGACGATGGCGGCGGCCTCGCTGTCGGGCCTCACCCCCATGCATCCGCAATGGGATCTGCCGCTGCCCGGCTTCGAAAAAGTGCCGACCGTCTACTGGTACGCGTTCGGCGGCGACAAGGATCCGAACGAATACGGGCTCGAGGTCGCCCGGAAGCTCGAGGAGAAGATTCTCGAGCTGGGACCCGACCGGGTCGCCTCGTTCTCGGCCGAGCCGGTGCACGGGGCCGGCGGGCTGATGTTCCCGCCCGACAGTTATTGGCCGGAGATCCAGCGGATTTGCCGCAAGTACGACGTGCTCTTGCACGTCGACGAGGTAATCACAGGGTTCGGACGCACGGGGCGGTGGTTCGGGTCGCAGACCTACGGCATCGCACCCGACGTCATGACGATGGCGAAGGGAATCTCGTCGGGGTACCAACCCATTTCGGCGATCTCGCTCGGACCGCGGATGGGCGACGCCATCGCGGCGGCGAACGAGGAACTGGTGCACGGCTTCACGTGGTCGGGGCACCCGGTCGCGTGTGCTGTGTCCCTGAAAAATATCGAGATCATCGAGAAGGAAAAACTCGTCCAGCGGGTGCACGACGATATCGGGCCCTATTTCCAGGAGAAGATTCGCGAACTGGCGTCGCATCCCCTCGTCGGCGAAGTGCGTGGGCGCGGCCTGCTCGGCGCCATCGAACTCATGAAGGACAAGAAGACCCGCACGTTCTTTCCCCGCGACGTCGATGTCGGCACGCAGTGCCGCAATCACTGCTTCGCCAACGGACTCGTCATGCGTGCTATTCGGGACACGATGGTGTTGGCGCCGCCGCTTACCGTTAAGCGTGAAGAGGTGGACGAAATCGTCAAGATCGCGCGCCGCTGCTTCGACCTGACAGCCAAGGACCTCGGGATGTCCACAGGATGAACGCGCCGGCTCGTGGCTTGTTCTCCACGAGTCGAAAACCGCTGTGGCGTGGAAGCCATAGTCATTAAGTTTGTGTAAGACGCCAAAAAAAAGTTGCCCGCTGTGGCACCCGCGCATATAGTGAGTCGCAGATGGTTGACGTGACGTCGGTTTCGCGTTGCCCCCCCCGCTAGCGGGACCGGTAGTTGGCCATCGTAGCGTCAGAATATCCCCTCCTGACGCGTGGCGCGTTAAAGCGCGTTTTGACCCCCGACTGGACGCACAGTCGGGGGTCTTTTATTTCCGGTTGTGCCTGCTCCCGCCCCACCCGTTCTCCGCGCAATGCCCGCTATCCGACTCGCGACTTGGAACATCAATTCGGTCCGTCTGCGATTGCCCATCGTCAGCAAGCTCGCCCGCAAAGAGCGGATTGACGTTCTGTGCTTGCAAGAAACCAAGGTCGCGGACGCGTCGTTTCCGATGAAGGCGATCCACAACCTCGGGTTCGAGCACGTCGCGATCAACGGGCAGAAGGGCTACCACGGGGTCGCCATTCTCTCGCGTCTACCGTTCTCGAAGACCGAAGCGCGTGACTTCTGCGGGAAGCGCGATGCCCGCCACATCTCGGTGACGTTGCCCGGCGGAATCGAGCTGCACAATTTTTACGTGCCGGCCGGCGGCGACGTTCCCGACCCGAAAGCCAACGCGAAGTTCGCGCACAAACTTTCGTTCCTGGATGAGATGGAGCGTTTCTTTTCGGGC
>QKCS01000311.1 GCA_003246795.1 Alphaproteobacteria bacterium | reverse complement strand
GCTGCGCCGTTCTCGAAGCGCTCGAGGAACTGAAAAGCGAACGCTTCGACATCGTCTCCTGCGACCCGCCGCCTTTCGTGCGATCGAGGAAGGATCTGGAATCCGGCGGCCGCGGCTACCGAAAACTCGCGCGGCTCGCCGCCCCGCTGGTTGCACCGGGCGGCTTTCTGTGCCTTGCATCGTGCAGCCACGCGATCGACGCCGTGCGATTTCAAAACGAATGCGCGCTGGGCTTGTCGCGCGCCGGACGCGGCGGCCGTTTGATCCGCGCGGCGGGCGCGGCGCCCGATCACCCCGTGCATCCGATGCTGCCGGAGACCGCCTATTTGAAGTCATTTGTCTATCAACTCGATTGAGCCTTGCCATGCGTCGTTTCAAGTTGGGCGGATTGATCGCGGCGGCGCTGGCGCTCTCGGCTTGCGCGACGTCGCCGGAACCGCCGCGACCCGTCGCGCCGCGGCCGGTACAGCCGACGACGAGCGTCACCGGCGGCCTCGATCGCTATCTGGAACAGCGCGCGCGGGTTGAGCGCGTTGGCTTTCGCCTGCGCAAGGCGGCCGCCCCGATCTGCGCCAAGCGGAAAGAGACGAAGCCCGACATCGGCCTCATCGTCTGGTCCTTGGCCAATTTCTCGAATGAGGAAGACCGCGCGCGCCTCACACAAGCGTTCGGTCTGACCAACGCCGTGACCGTTGCGCTCGCCGTGGAAGGCGCGCCGGCCGACCATGCGGGTTTGAAGATCGGCGACGCCATCACGGACGTGAACGGACAACCCGTTGGCGAAGGAAAGGCCGCCACCGGGCGCTTCATTCGCCTGTCGAACGCCGCGGCGCGGAAAGGACCCGTTCGCCTGCGTCTGGCCAGCGGCACGACCATCACGGCAAAGCCGCAGACGATTTGCGAGTTCCCGACGCTTCTCGTGCGGGCGCCCGAGGTCAACGCGGCCGCCGACGGCCGCGTCCTCGCCATCACGGCCGGCCTTTTCGACCTGACGCGATCGGATGACGAGCTCGCCGTTGTTCTTGGCCACGAACTCGCGCACAACGTGCTCGGGCATCTCGACCAGATAGCGAAAGCCGAAGACAAGCCCGACAGTCTGCTCGACGCCTTCGTGCGCGCAACGATCGGAACCGCCGTCGCGAAGGCGGCAAACGCGCCCTATTCCATCGCCTTCGAGAAGGAAGCCGACTATGTCGGACTCTACTTCATGGCGCGCGCCAGCTACGACGTCACGGCGGCCGAGGATTTTTGGCACCGCCTGAATGAACTCACGACGGCCGACAAGGTCACGCTGACCCACCCGACCGGCGAGGAACGCTTGAGCGCGATCCAAGCGACGATCGCCGAGATTAAAGCCAAACAAAGAGCCAGGGAGCCGCTGGAGCCCGACCTCAAGCGGCGTCGATGAACCCGCCGACTTGCCGGTTCCACAAAAGCGCATAGGGCCCGCCCCGCGCGATCAACTCGGCGTGGCTTCCCTGTTCGACGATACGGCCGTTCTCAAGATAGACGATCCGGTCCATGCCGACGATCGTCGACAGCCGGTGCGCGATCGCGATCACCGTGCGCCCGCGCATCAGCTCGAACAACGCTTCCTGGATGAGATACTCGCTTTCGGAGTCGAGCGACGACGTCGCCTCGTCGAGCACCAGGATCTTGGCGTCCTTGACCAAGGCGCGCGCGATGGCGACGCGCTGGCGCTCGCCGCCCGAAAGCTTGATCCCCTGCTCGCCCACGATCGTGTCGTAGCCCGCCTCGCGCCCCGAGATGAAGTCGTGCGCGTGCGCCTCCTTGGCGGCCGAAACGACGACGTGCTCTTCCGCCTCCGGTTTCGAATAGCGGATGTTGTCGCGCACCGGCCGGTGGAAGACGCCGGGCATCTGCTGCACTTCGGCGATGGATTCGTTGACGGAATCCCAAGTCACGTCGGCGACGTCCTGGCCGTCGATCAAGATGCGCCCGCCTTGCGCCTCGAACTGGCGGCGCAACAGCTTGACGAGGGTCGACTTGCCCGCGCCCGACTTGCCCACGAGCCCGACTTTCTCGCCCGCCTTGATGCGCAGATTGAGACTCCGAAACACAGGATGGCCGTCCGCGTGCTGGAACGAAATATTCTCGAACACGATCTCGCCGTCGCGCACCGCAAGGGGCTTTGCGCCGGGCTTGTCGACGATCTCATGCGGCTGCGTCACGAGCTCGAGCGCCTCGGCAAGCGTGCCCAGCTGTTCGAAGAAGTCGAGCATCCGGTAGGAGAGCTCCTGCACCGACCGCGCGATCATAGTCCCCAGGAAGAAGATCATCGTGAATGCGCCGACGGTGATCACGCCCGAAAGCGTGTCGCCGATGGCAAGTCCCACGAGGCCCATGAGCAACGCCAGCATCGCCGTCGACATGAAGAGCCGCATGACGATCAGGAACCAGCGCAGCGACTGAGACGCGTTCATCTCGTCGCTCAGGAAGCGCGACAGGAATTGCCGTTCGAACGCCGCGCGCGCGAACGCCCGCACGAGGTCCGCGTTCGAGATCGCGTCGATCAAACGTCCCGTCGACGTCGAGACCTCGTCCGAAAACGCCTTGGACAGCACGACGCAACGCCGCGCGAACCACGTCACGACGGCAAGGTAGACGGCGGCCCACCCGAACAGCACGGCGGCATAATGGGCGCTTTGCAGGGCAAGCAGCGTGCCGCCGACCGCGAGCAGCACGATAATGCGCACGCTTTCGAACGCGAGGATGTTGAGCAACGATATGGTCGCCTGCCCCGCCTGCTTGATCTTCTGTCCGAGCTTGCCCGCGAAATTCTCCTGAAAGTACCGCGGGCTATGCCCCATCATGTAGGCGAAGAGGTATTTCTGCGCGAGCGCGCGCAGGCGCGGGCTCATGTAGATATCGATCGACTCCGCACCGCGCACGACGAGCGCAGGCGCGTACCAGACCGCCGCGAACAGCACGACGAAGAGCCCGATTCCGCTCCAATCGCGCACGCCGTCCTCGACGGCCGAGGTCAGCGCGTTGATCATCCGCCCGAGCACGTAGGGCATCATCGCTTCAATGGCCGTCGCCGTCGCGACGAGACCTACGAACACGGCGAGCCGCGCGCGGTAGTGCCGGTTGACGAGAAATCCGAGGAACGCGAACGGCGTGCCGGGCACGCGTTCGCCCTTGGCGACTTCGGGCAGCGCTTCGTCCGCGGGCTCCTGAGTCAACAGGTGCGCTGCGAATCGCGGCTTCATCTTGCGACCCGTGCCGGGCGCAGTCATGACACCAAACCTGCGTTGGAAATTTGGGCCGCGAGGAATACGCCCGTGGCCGGGCCCGCGCTAGGGGGGTGAGGCCGCGGAAATCGCCTCATGGTGCGATAAGTCGCGGATTGTGGCCTCGGGCCCGCAGAGCGCGCAGGCATTGTCCGGCCGCACCTTGACCGTCCGAAAAGCGGCCGAAAGCCCGTCATAGAGCAGCAGCCGGCCCCCCATCGTCTCGCCGATGCCCAGGATTTCCTTCATCGCCTCGAGGGCCTCCAGCGACCCCATGACGCCCGTCAGCGCCCCCAATATCCCCGCCTCCGCGCATGACGGCGCGGTGCCTGGCGGCGGCGGCTCGGGAAACAGACAGCGATAGCAGGGAAAGGTTCGCACGCCGTCGACGAGTTGATGCGCTTTGAAGACGGCAAGCTGCCCGTCGAACTGCCCGACCGCGGCGGAGACCAGCGGACGCTCCTCCAGGAAGCACGCGTCGTTTACCAGAAACCGCGTCGCGAAATTGTCCGACCCGTCGAGCACGATGTCGTAGTTCCGCACGAGATCGAGCGCATTGTGCGCGTCGATCCGCGTCGCGTGGCGATTGATGTGAACGTCCGGATTGATCGCATGCGCCATGTCGGACGCGCTTTCGACCTTCGGCCGCCCGACGTCGCGCGTGCGATGCGCGATCTGCCGTTGAAGATTGGAGAGCGCCACCTCGTCGTCGT
>QKCS01000182.1 GCA_003246795.1 Alphaproteobacteria bacterium | reverse complement strand
CATATCATCTTTTTATAATTATAATTGTTCTAATCTATGTCAAGCTGTCGTCCGGCGCATCTCGCGGAATCGACGGGTGCGGCGGCGCCGTGTGCAGATATGCTTAATAAATGTGCATGGGGCACTGTTGACGCATTGCTCGAACGCGTACCTTCTATCCGTTCACTCAGAGGAGTCTGCTCTCCGCATGGAACCAGCCGCTGCGCGCCCGCGTCCCGTCGTCGTCAGCAATCGCGCGCGCCCCGGCCATGACAAGCCGTTCGCGGATTATGTTCTCGGCGAATCCTTCGACGAGATGTTCGAGGCCGACGGCACGCCGCGACCCTATGCGCAGGGGCTCTACGATCTTCTGACCGTGCTGCCGGGCGAGGAGCTCGTCCGTCTGCAGCAGATGTGCGAGCAGTCGTTCCTGCATCAAGGCATCACCTTCACCGTCTATGGCCATGAAGAGGCGACGGAGAAGATCATCCCGACCGACCTGCTGCCGCGCATCGTGCCGGGCAAGGAATGGGACAGGCTGGAACAAGGTTTGCGCCAGCGTATCGCCGCGCTGAACCTGTTCTTGAAGGACATCTACAACGACGCGAAGATTCTGAACGACGGCGTGGTGCCGCGCGATCTGGTGTTCGGGTCGAAACACTATCTACGGCACATGCGCGGCGTGCAGGTGCCGCTCGACGCCTATGTGAACGTCTGCGGCACGGACATCATCCGCCGCGAGGACGGCAGCTTCGTCGTTCTGGAAGACAATCTGCGCGTCCCCTCGGGTGTGTCCTACATGCTGGCGAACCGCGAGGTGGTGAAGCGCGCGTTCCGCGACCTCTACCGCGCCTGCAACGTGCGGCCGATCGAAACCTATGCGCAAGACCTTTTGACGACGCTGAAGGAACTCGCGTCCGGTTATCGCGACGACCCGCGCATCGTTCTGTTGACGCCCGGGATCTTCAATTCCGCCTATTACGAGCACGCGTTCTTGGCGCGTCAGATGGGCATCGACCTCGTCGAGGGGCGCGACCTTCTGATCCACGACAACGTCGTCTTCATGCGCACGACGTCGGGCATCAAGCGGGTGGACGTGATCTACAGGCGCGTCGACGACGACTTCGTCGATCCGCTGGCGTTCCGGCACGATTCCATCTTGGGTCTGGCCGGGCTGATGAACGCCTATCGCGCGGGGAACGTGGTGCTGGCCAACGCGATCGGCACCGGCGTCGCCGACGACAAGGCGGTCTATTCCTACGTGCCCGACATCATCCGCTATTACCTGGATCAAGAACCGCTGCTCGACATCGTCGAAACCTATCGCTGCCGCGATCCGAAGGGGCTTTCGCACGTGCTGGCCAATCTCGACAAGTTCGTCGTCAAGGCCGTCGGCGAAAGCGGCGGCTACGGGATGCTGGTCGGGCCGCACGCGAGTGCTGCCGAACGTGCGGAGTTCGCCGCGCGCGTGAAGGCGAACCCGGCCAACTACATCGGCCAACCGACGATCCAATTGTCGACGTCGCCGTGCTGCGTCGGCATGGGAATCGAATCGCGACACGTCGATCTCAGGCCTTACATCCTGACCGGGCGCGAGACGCGGATCGTGCCGGGCGCGCTTACGCGCGTCGCGTTGAAGCGCGGCAGCCTGGTCGTGAACTCCAGCCAAGGCGGCGGTTCCAAAGACACGTGGGTGGTCGGATGAGCAGCGGCGGCGCCGTGATGCTCTCGCGCGTCGCCGACGCGCTCTACTGGATGGCGCGCTGTTTGGAGCGGACGGAGCACGCGTCGCGCGTGCTTGCCGTGAAGCTCGAGGCGATGGTCGATCAGACGCCGGACGACGAGGCCGAGGCGTGGATCCGGGTCGTCGGCGCGTTGAGCTGGCCGATGGTCGTGCCCGCCGACGACGCCGGACCGCTCGATATCGCCCGGCAATTCACGCTCGACAAGGCGCATCCGTCGTCGATCGTCGGCAACGTGCATCAGGCGCGCGACAACGCGCGGCAGGTGCGCGAACTGATCTCGACGGAGATGTGGGAGCAGATCAACCTCCTGCATCTGAAGCTTGCCGCGCCCGACATCGAGGGCACGTGGCGCACCCAGCCCGTGGCGTTGCTGCGCGAGGTGCGCGACCGGCTGCTCCTTTTCGCGGGCACGACCGATTCGACGATGCAGCACGGGCAGGGCTGGCACTTCATTCAGCTCGGCCGCTACATCGAACGCGCGCTGTTGGTCAGCCGCCTGCTCGATCTGCATTTCGGCCGGCTTCCGCCCGACGTGCCGCAGCATTTGCGCGCGCCGCGCTATTTCGAGCGCATCACGCTTTTGAAGCAGTGCACGGCGTACGAGGCGTATTGCAAAGTGTACACGGCCGAAGTTCAGCACGCGAAGATCGCCGAGTTTCTGATCCTCGATCCGTTGTTTCCGCACTCGATCCGTTTCGCGGTCGACCGGGTGCACGCGGAGCTGGGGCTTTTGGGGCGCGGGGGCGCGCCAGGCCGACGGGCCCACGCGGAACGCGTCGCCGGCCGGCTCAAAGCCAATCTGGATTTCGGGCAGGTGGACGAACTGCTCGAGGGCGATATCGACGCCTTCCTCCACAATATCCAGGCGGCGTGCAACCAGATTCACCACACCGTCTTCGATGCGTTCGTCGGCTACAACGTCGACGAATTGCTGCAGGGATAGACGCGATGTTCTATTTGGTCCGCCACGTCACCCGCTACCGCTATGACGGGCCTGTGCGCGAAAGCGTAATGCAGCTCTACATGCAGCCGAAGACGGACGGGGCGCAGCGCCTTCTGTCCTTCCAGGTGTCGTCGCAGCCGCGCGCCATTCTTCAGGCGTACACGGATCATTTCGGCAACGCCGTCTATCACTTCGACGTGCCCGGCGTGCACCGCGAGCTCACGATCGAGGCGGAGGCCGAGGTCGAGATTCAGCCCACGGCGGCGCCGCCCGAGTGGGTCGACGCGTCGGCGTGGCAGGCGCTCGAAGCGCCGAATCTGAAGGGCGAGCATTTCGACTGGCTGGAAGACCGCGGTGTGTCGCAGTCGACCCCGGCGCTGGCCGCGTTCCTCACCCAGCGCGGCATCGCGAAGCTCGACGATCCGATGACGTCGCTGCGCCGGCTCTGCCGCCTGCTGTTCGAGGCGTTCGAGTACGTGCCGCAGGCGACGACGGTCGATTCGCCGATCGACGTTGCGTTGTCGAAGGGCCGCGGCGTGTGCCAGGACTTTTCGCACATCATGATTTCGATCGCGCGCGGTTGGGGCATCCCTGCGCGCTATGTCTCCGGCTATCTGTTCACGAAGGTCGACGCCGGCGACCGGTCGGCGCCTGATGCGACGCACGCCTGGATGGAGGCGTTCGTGCCCGGTTGCGGTTGGGTCGGGTTCGATCCGACGAACAACGTGATCGCGAGCGAACGGCACATCCGCGTCGCAATCGGGCGCGACTATGACGACGTGCCGCCGTCGCGCGGCGTGTACAAGGGCGCAGTGGCGAGCGAACTCGCCGTCGCCGTGACCGTGCGCCCCGCGCAAGGCCCGCGCCGGCACGACGATTTCCTGCGCGTGGTGCGGCCGATGCCCCACCTTGTCGGCCGCATCGAGGCGCTGGCGGGCGATGCGCAGCAACAACAACAGCAGCAACAGCAATAGGCTGTTACGCCTTCTTCTTGAACCAGCGGCGGCAGGCGCGGCTGAAGGAGGTCGGGTCTTCGAAGCCCAGAGTCTCGGCCATCTCGGCGCGGGTGAGGGTGCCGCCTTCGAGCAGCCGGGCCGCGCGCTGCTTGAGGTCCGTGTCGAGCAACGCGCGATAGGTCGTGCCGGCGGCGGCGAGGCGGCGCACCAACGTGCGGCGCGACATGCCCAGTTCCTTCGCTGCCGCTTCTTCGCTCAAGCGTCCGGTGCGGCGGCGTTTGAAGAGACGCGCGACGCGCAGAGGCAGCAGGTCTTCGCTCTGGATGCGGCGCGCGGCTTCGTCGAGCTCAGCGACGGCGGAGGCGTGGAGCGCCGCGTCGGCGAACGGCGAAGGCCGGTCACAAAGCGCGTTCGCGACGACAAGCGCGCAGGTGGGCTGATCGAATTTCACGGTGCTTGAAAAGACGGCCGTCAGACGCGCGGCGTGGGCAGGCGCCTTCCAGGGGAAGTGGAATTCGAGATCGCCCGTGCCGCCTTCGAGGATTTGCGCCGTCATCGCGGCCGCGCTCAACGCCGCCGTTTCGAGCATCGCGCGGCGCGTCGGGCCGTCGATCGGGACGGTCGCCGTCAGCGAGAGTTTCGTCTTCGTCCGCTCGCGGGCGATGCTGATACCGAGATAGGGTCCGCGCACGTGGCCGTAGCGCGCCATGGTCTCGAGGCCTTCGCGCACGGTCGGCGCGCTGCGCACGGCGACCTCGAGCGCGCCTTGCATCGCCGTGCTCCACGCAGGGAGCGCGTCGAGCGGCCATTCGGGGCCGACGATGCGCGTCAGGTTCTCGCTGAAGCTGACGAAGGAAAACAACGTCACCTCGGCGGCCGGGTCCGCAAGACGCCGCTGGTCGATGTCGGTGCCGGCGAGCAGTTTCGTTCGGGTCGCCTCGTCCGGCGCGAAGCGGCGCAGCAGCGCGCGGATGTAGGCGGCAGGGGCGGGGACCGCCTTGCTCGGGTCGCGTTCGGCCTTTTGACGGGGCTTCGGCATGGGTCGTGGCGCAAAATGCCACATCTTTGGCGCGGGCGGAACTCGTCCGTCTCGCGCCGCACCCATAGGTTTCGTGCCGCAAACGTGCCTTCAGGGAGAAACCTCATGAAGACCTATACGGCCACGACCGCGGACGGACGGACCGTCAGCTACCGGGACGGCAAGCGGTACTACTGGTTCTTTTCGTTCCTGCTCGCATTCGTGACGCCGGCCGCGATCGGGCTTTATTTCTGGACCGGCAGCATCGCCGCGGTGTTCCTGCCGCTCGCCTATCTCTATGCGTTCATTCCGTTGTTCGATCTGTTCGCGGGCGAGGACACGCACAATCCGCCCGAAGAGATCGTCGAGGCGATGGCGGCCGATCCCTTCTACCGCATCCTCCTGCACGCGACGGTGCCGTTCTTCTATGCAAGCTTCTTCGCGGCCGTGTGGTTCGTGGGGACGCAGCCGCTGCCGTGGTGGGCGATCCTCGCTTTCGCGTGGGGCGTGGGCTCCGTGCACGGCGACGTGCTGACCCTCGGGCACGAACTCGGCCACAAGACGAACGCGGTCGACCGGCTCGGCGCGAAGCTCGTCAACGCGCTCATCGGCTACGGCCATTTCTGCATCGAGCACAACCGCGGCCATCACGTGTGGGTGTCGACGCCGGACGACCCTGCGAGTTCGCGCATGGGCGAATCCATTTACGCCTTCGCGACGCGCGAACTGCCCGGCACGTTCAAGCGCGGCTGGGCGCACGAGCGGCTGCGCCTTTCGAAGAAGGGCAAGAGCTTCTGGTCGCTCGAGAACGACATCCTGCAGGGTTATGCGATCACGCTTTCCATCGCTGCGGCGAGCGCGGCGCTGTTCGGCTGGCACGTACTGCCGTTCATCGCCCTGCATCATTTCGTCGGCTGGTACGGGCTCACGCAAGCGAACTATGTGGAGCACTATGGGCTGTTGCGGCGGAAGCTGCCCAACGGGCGGTACGAGCCGGTGCAGCCGCGCCATTCGTGGAACACGAACCACATCGTGTCGAACCTGCTTCTTTTCCATCTGCAGCGTCATTCGGATCACCACGCGAACGCGCTTCGGCCGTATCAGGCGTTGCGCGACTTCCCCGACCTGCCGCGCCTACCGAGCGGGTATCCAGGTTGCTACGCACTGGCCGCGATCCCGGCGCTGTGGTTCCGGGTGATGGATCCGAAGGTGATGGCGTGGGCCGGCGGCGACATCACGAAAGTCAACGTCGCCCCGACGCGCAAAGCTGCGCTTTATCGCCGGTACGGTGCGGAGGCGGCTGCGTTGCCGGCCGCCGCTTGAGAAGATACCGACCGCGCAAAGCAAGGCGGCGCCCAACCGGCGCCGCCTTTCTGTCACGGGCGCCACACCTCGATCTTCCCTCCGTCGGCCACGCCCATCAGGATCATTTGGCCGGGCCAATCGACGAGCACGAGCTTGTCGGACGCATGGAGCTTCGCGAAGGCGGCCACGAGCTTCGTATTGTCCGGGTTCTCGCCGACCGACGCGCCGAGCAGGGGTATGCCGCCATCTTGCGTGAGTCCGTACAGCGCGACGTTGCCGCCCAGGGTCATATGGAATGCGTTGCGGACGCGACCCGTAATGCTGTCGCTGGCCGCCAGCAGGGGCGCTTTGCCGGAGGCCGCGCCGAGCACGGATTCGAGATGTGTGAGCGCACCGGGACGATCGACGACCGGCATGCGATCGATCTTGCGGACATAGGCGTCTTTCCAGCCGGCGTCGGTGCGGTTTGCCGTTTCGCACGCCTTCAGCTCTCTCATCTTCGTCTGCATCTCCGCAAGACGTGCGATGGGGAAGAACTCGACCTGCGTCCAGTCGTCTTCGTGCAGAACGAGGTCGCCGGCGCCGACGTCGCGGGCGTCTTCGAGGTCGGGAAGGCCATCGGCCAGGGTCGGGATTGAGAGGAGGATCGTGTTCGGATCGACGAGCCGAACGTCGCCGGCCTGTTCGTTCGACCGCAAGCCGAGGGATGATTTGATGCGATCGATGAGTTTCTTCATCGCTTCAATCTCCGCCGCATCCGCCACCGCAACCGTCGCCGTCGCCTCCGCCGCCGTCGCTGTCGGAATCGCCGAAGCCCTCTGTCGAACCGTCGAAATCCGCGCTGGCGAAGTCGCCGCCGCAATAGGGCGTGGCGCTGTCCCGCTTCTCGCCTTCGCGTTTCACGCCGCTGCAGTCGGGGACATAGCGGAAGCCGCCTTCGACGTTCAGCTTCTCGTCGAGCGCGAAGAGCAGGGGGAGGCGCGTGGGCGTGCGCGGGTTGATGTTCTCCTCCAGGCAGCACTGCCACCAGACGCGGCGCAGGCCGGTGTTGTTTTGCTTGTCGGCGCTCAAGACGACGGCCGGCGTGTGATGCAGGAAGCGGCCGAACGCCTTGTCGCAGAACTGCTGATAATGACGCGTGTAGAGAATGAACTCGTGCCAAAGGTCGTCGGCGACCTGCGATGGCATGGACACGAATTTGCGGCCGCTCTTCAAATGAGCGAGAAAGAACTGACGGAGCGCGCGGGCGACGAGCTGCTGGTCCTTTTGGACGAGCCCCGGGCGGCGCTGAACAAGCTTCGCGAAGAGGCCCGGCGGGAACATGTAGGCGCGGATGAACTCGGCGCGTTCGTAAGTGCGCCAACGCTCCCACAACGCCGCCGCCACGATGATCGCAATGATGGCGACAACGATGGAGACGATCGAAAGATCCATGCGGTGGCTCCGCGACTGCTGGAAGTTCTTAGCAGATTCGATCGTAATGGCCCCTGCGGAAAGAGCGGCAAGCTACCCCGCCCCTGGGTCCGAAGATTTGGCGCTGTCCCTTATATCAAACCGATCGTCGTGCGACGGTTCCTGGACCCCCATCAACTGCCGATGTGAGCCGCTAGGAATTTTTCGAGTTCCGTCATCAGCTCCAGGTCGGATTCCGGTTTGGAGAAGTTGTGGCCCTCGTCTTCGATTTCGACGAGGCGGACCTGTTTTCCAGCGACGCGCATCGCCTTTTCCATGATGCGGCTTTGGCGAATCGGAACCACGCGGTCCTCGTCGCCGTGAATGAGAAGAAGCGGCGCCTTGAAGGCGGCGGCATGCAAAGCGGGCAAATAGGCCTTTATTTCCGCGAGGTTGTAGCGCGGGTCGCCGAGCCGCTTGACCCAGTACTCGTAAACAGCGGATTCGGTCGTGGCGGCGTCCTCCACGTTCTCCACCATTTGCGGAATGTAGCTGCGGGACACTTAAAGTCCAGATAGGCGTGTCCAGCAGGCGAACGAAGGCGTTCACAAAAGAGACGCGCAAAGAAAAAGGGCGAAGCCGGAGGTTTCGCCCTTGGCAAAGTTGCGAGCGACTTATTTGACGTCGATCGTCGCGCGGCGGTTTTGGGGTTCTTTCACGTCGTCGCCGGTTTGAACCAGAAGTTCGCTTTCGCCTTTGCCCGTGGCCGTGATCGCGCCCTCGTCGATGCCTTTGGCGACGAGGTTGGACTTTGCGGCGTCGGCGCGGCATTCGGAGAGCTTCTGGTTCGCCGCCGCCGAACCGACGGAGTCGGTGTGGCCGACGATTTGGACCGTCGTCGAACCGGACGCCTTCGCGGCCGATGCCGCTTCGCTGAGCACCGCGTCCGCTTCGCCCGAGATGTTGCATTTGCCGAAGCCGAAGAAGATCAGGAAGCTCGTCGCCTTGGGCGGCGGCGGTGGCGGCGGCGGTGGCGGCGGTGGCGCCGCAGGTTCCACATCCGGCGAAAGATCGAAACGAAGGCCCAGCGTCACCGTATGTTTCGTCACGTCGTCGGCGTCGAACGGCAGGCCCGCAAGACTGAAGGACGGACTGTCGACGTTCAGATAACGGTAGGTCAGCGTCAGGTCGGTGCGGTGGCCCATCGCCCAACTCAGACCGGCGATGCCCTGATAGGCGAAGTTGCCGTCGGTGTCCTCGACGACGCCGCCGAGATCGAGCGTCGCCCAGTCGTAACCGGCGCCCGCGCCGAACGTGAGGTCGAGCGACGGCGAGAGGTGAATGTCGTAGAGCGCGTTCATCATCAGCGACCATTCGTTCACCTCGGCGTAGCCGCCGGTCGTGTCGTTGGCGCGATAGCCGCCTTCGAACTCCATGCGCCAATGTTCGCCGTAGGAATAGCCCAGCGTCGCGAGCACCGCCCAGCCGTCGTCGAAACTGACCGTCCCCGCGGAGGTGAAAACGCCACTTTCGGTCGCGCTGAACGCGATCGTCGCGTCCGTGTCATCGATCCAGTTTGCGCCGCCCTCGAGGCCGACATACCAACCTTTGAAGTGAGCGGCGTTCGCCGTGCCGCAAAGAACGATCGACGCAGCTGCGCCAAGCAGCAGTGTTTTCGTGTTCATCATGTCCCCCAACCAAGCACGATCTGTCGGCCGCCTTGGCCCTTCGCCGCCGCGCGAAGAGAAGCGGCCTGTGTCGCTTATTCAACGATACGCTTTTGGGTGGAGCGTCGTCGCCGTTTCACAACGAAAGTGGTGTGAAAATTCTTCCGGTTCGCCCGACGGGCGAACGCGTTCGCGGAAAGTCAAAGAAAAGGCGGAGCGCGCGCTCCGCCTTCCCATTCGGGAGACCCGTCCTCTTCTAGTTCAGGTCGATCGTGGCGCGCCGGTTCTGCGGTTCCTTCACGCCGTCGCCGGTCTGGACCATGAGCTCGCTTTCGCCTTTGCCCGAAGTCGTGATCGCGTCGGCCGCGATGCCCTTCTCGACCAGGTTCGACTTCGCCGCGTCCGCGCGGCATTCGGAAAGCTTCTGGTTCGAGGTCGCCGAGCCCACGGAGTCCGTATGGCCGACGATTTGAACCGAGGCCGAGCCTTCCGACTTGGCGGCGGCCGCCGCTTCGCCCAACACGGCGTCCGCTTCGGCGGTGATGTTACATTTTCCGAAGCCGAAGAAGATGATGTAGTTCCTCGACGTCGGCGGCGGAGGCGGTGGCGGTGGAGGTGGCGGCGGCGCCGCTTCGGGCGCCGGGTCGGGTGCCAGGTCGAAGCGCAGGCCGACCGTCAGCGTGTGCTTCGTCACGTCGTCGAGATTGAAGAGCGCTGTTCCGCCCGGCGTCACGAATTCGAACTCCGGTTCGCTGATGGTCAGATAGCGATAGGTGAGCGTCAGGTCGATGCGGTCGCTCATCGCATAACTCAGCCCGATGATGCCCTGATAGGCGAGGTTCGTGTCGGTGTCGTCGATCACGCCGCCCAAATCGAGCGTCGCGCGATCCATGCCAGCGCCGACGCCCAGCGTCAGGTCGAACCTCTCCGACAACGGCATGTCGTAGAGTGCGTTGACCATCAAGGTCCACTCGTCGAAGTCGACGTTGACATAGCTGCCGGTCAACTCGTTGGCACGATAACCGCCTTCGAGTTCGACGCGCCAATGGTCGTTGAAGGCGTAGCCCAGCGTCGCCAAGACAGCCCAGCCGTCGTCGACGCCGATCGACCCGCTGGTCGTGGTCAGCGTGGTGATGACGACGGCGTCGATGTCGCCGACCCAGTTCACGCCGCCCTCGAGGCCGAGGTACCAGCCGTTATAGTGTGCGGCGTCGGCGGTGCCGGCGAGCGCGATCGACGCGGTCGCGCCGAGCAACAATGCTCTCGTTGTCATTATGTCCCCCAAATTTACCCAACGTCTACCGAGGCGCGCGCCGATCTTCTCTCGCCGTAAGGCGAGGGCCGGACAACATTCCCCCAAGGAAACACTACATCGAAATCGCCCTCCTGGTGTAATCGTCACGACACGGCGCGGGCGAATCTGAAAGCCGACGCTTGGTCAAATTCGCGACTTAGGCGAGTTCCGTGCGTCGGCGGGTACGGTTTCTGGTGTGTCGGCCTTCTGGCTGCGCGGAGTGCAAATTGACAACTCACTTGTCGTTCTGTATCGACAAGTCCGTTGTCAACCTGGTGGGTCCGATGACGAAGACGGACAAGATGGTTGCGTTGACGCGGGCGGTGCGCGCGGCGTTCAACCGATTGAAGGCCTTAACCGACGATTTGCACGGCGACCTTCGGATCACGACGGCCATGCGCGCGGTGATGGAGACTTTGTCGGAGTCCGGGCCGGTGACAGTGCCGCAAATCGCGCGCGCCAAAGGCGTGACGCGCCAGCATATTCAGTTGTTGGCCGACGCTTTGGTGAAAGCCGGCTTGGCGGCCGTGAAAGACAATCCCGCGCACAAGCGCTCGTCGCTGATCGCGCTGACCGAAAAGGGCAAGCGCGCCTTCGCCAAGATGCACGCGCGCGAGGCGCCGGTCGTCCAGGAAATGGCGTGGGAGTTCGACGAGCGCGAATTGGAACGCGCGATCGCGGTTCTGGAGCGGTTGGCCGCGCGCATCGACGAACGTTTGAAGGGGGAGGCGGCGACATGAGCTTGCGCGACGCCATCGTCTCGCAATTCAAGCGGCCGCGCGGGCTGCTCGGCCGCATCGTCGGGTGGATTTTGGCGGGGCGCGGATCGAACCTCAAGCGCAACCGCTGGACCGTCGATCGCATCGACCCGACGAGCGGGGAGATCGTGCTTGAAGCCGGATGCGGGCCCGGCGTCGGGTTGTCGCTTTGTTTGGAGCGGCCGAACGTCAAAGCGGTCGGCGTCGATCATTCGGACGTGATGATCGCGCAGGCGGCCAAGCGCAATTGCAAGGCGGTGAGGGCCGGCCGCCTGACGCTGATCCAAGGAACGGTCGAAACGCTGCCCGCCGACGTCGGTCCGTTCGACAAGGCGTTTTCGATCAACGTGATTCAGTTCGTGGATCAAGCGGCGTTCGTCGCCGCCATGAAACGGCACTTGAAGCCCGGTGGGCTGCTCGCCACGACGTATCAGCCGCGTCACGCCAAGGCGACGCGCGCCGATGTGCTGAAGCTTGCGACGAAAGTCAGCGAGATTCTGTCGGCGGAGGGCTTCGGTGCGTTGCGCGTCGAAGAACTCGACTTGAAGCCGGTGCCCGCCGTGTGCGTCCTGGCGCGAAAAGCGGCCTAAGGCGTCTGTCGCACGCGCGCCACAGCCGTGGGTCAAACGCCCGCGACACGCGGCGAACGACTGCAATTCCACGCCGGACACATGGCGGAAACTTGCCCGCGTGCCGCACCGACCCTACGCTTCCGTTGTTGGGGGCGAGGGGATTCATGATCGGGCAAATGCGGTTCGGCGCGCTCTTCGGCGTGCTGGTGATGATGTTTGCGCTGGCGATGGCTCAAGCGGCGGAAACCGAAATCAAGTGGATTTCGCTGCAAGGCGGATTGCAGGCGCGGCTCCTGAACGTGCTCGAACGCCCGGGCGAGGACGGCGGCGACCCCGAAGTCCTGGTCAACTTCATGCTCTCCGATCCGTCGGTGATCGCCGACCATACGAAGGTGATCGCCGTCGCCGACCAGCTGTTCGGACGCGTCGTCATGGTGCCCGCCGACACGAAGGGCTTCAAACGCGCCGGCGTGATGCTTCTGATCACCGAAAAACTGGTGGGCGACACCACCGTTCAGGTTTTCGAGGACTTTCACTATGCGCGCGGCGACAACAACGTGTGGCTGCGGCAAGCGGGGCCCGAGGCGTGGAAGGTGGCGCAGGATCCGAACGATTGGATGCCGCCGACGCCCCAGGTCGTGCAGCTGCCCAGCGGGACCGTCTATATCGACTTCCTCGGCGAAGTCTTTGCGCCTCCGGGGTTCAAGCGCGCCTTCGGCATCGAGATGCGGTCGTCGACCTCGGTCCTCGACGTGCAAGCCAAGTACACCGAGATGAAGGAGTTCTGGGCCTTCGTGCGCAAGGACAAGCTCAAAGAATCGGGCTTCGACTTCGCGCGCATGGAAAACTACGGCGAGGCGCAACGCGGTCGGTTTCAAGTGCGGAAAATGGTCTATCTGAACATTCCGCGCAAACCGGACGAGGATTGGCCGCCGCTGCCCGACCAGATGCCGGACGCGCTGATCGTGGCGGGTCTCGACTCGGGCCTTGCGGACGAAGCGGCGCAGCTCGCCTCCATCGCCATCGCCGCCGTCGTGCCGGCGCAGCCGGTTGCGCCAGTCGCCGCGCACAGCAACAATATCGGCGCGGGTGTGGGCGTCGGCCGCGAGGCCGCGGACCCCAAGGCCAAGATTGTTCTTGGCGACTATCTCAATCCGGTGAAATAGAAAACGAAAACGGGCCGCGCGAGCGGCCCGCTTATCTTTGTACCGATGCTTTACGTGTGCGCCATGCGCCGCGACGGCGCGAGGACGCCGAGGACGACGGCGACCAGGATCAAGGCGGGCACGTCGCCGACGAGGTGGCCGATGTGTTCCGGGGCTTGCAGCGCCTGCACGCCCATGATCGCGGCGTGCATGGCGCTCGACCAGACGGTGAACCAGATGAGGCTGGTGTTCGCGGCCGGATCGCGCGCGGCGAGGATGAGGAAGACGCCGAGGGTCGCGTAGACGCCCACGATCATCATGAAGTACTGCGACTCGTACGGCGCGCCGTGATGCCAGGCCCAGCCCGACGGCCAGACGACGGCCAGGGCGTAGACAATGATGAACGTCGCGCCGAAGGCGACGAGGGCGATCTGCAGAAGTTTCTCTTTGGTCATGTCACTTGCTCCAATCGAATTGGCGGCTCCCGACGGCCGCTGACGGAGGGAACCGTCGCAGAGGGGGGCCTTTGTCTCCAGTTCAGGAACTGAATCTGCCCCGGTATAGAATCTGAAGCTGGACACCGTGCGCCGCATGCAAACGCAAATCGGTCTGCGTCGCCGCCGCCCGATCTCGTCCGTTTGCTGTTTGCGACGCGTTCAGCCGTCGACGTCGAGGCCCAGCGCGACCCGGCCGGTGTAGCGCAGCTGCGGCTTTTCCTGCAGCGGGTGATAGCGCGCGGCCTGCACGTCGCGGAACGCGCGTTCGAGGCCCATCTTGCGATAGAAGCCCGCGCCGCCCGCGACTTCCATCGCGCGTTCGACCGTCTTGATCGCGTTCTGTCCGACGATGGTACGGCGGATCATCGAACGGCTGCTCGTCTTCTCGCCCGGCTTTTCGGCTTCGGCGATGCGGACCATGTCTTCGAAGGCGATCTCAGCCGTCGTGTGGGCGTTCTCCATTTCGCCGGCGAGGTAGGCGAGGTGGCCTTCGTCCGCGCGCTTCGCCGCCGCCTTCAAGGCGATGGCGCGCGCGCCGTCGGCGACGCCCATGTAGGCCGCGTAGATCAGCGGGAAGGCCAGCATCGAAATCGCATGGAACAGCGGATGCCACTTGGCCTGCGGGCGACGGCCGGAAATCGCCGCGTCGGGCACGAAGACGTTGTCGAGTTCGACATCGTTCGAGCCGGTGCCGCGCATGCCCATCACGCGCCAAGTGTCGTGGATCTTCACGCCTTCGGCCTTGAACGGCACGGCGAAGTGCAGAACCGTCGGACCGGCTTGCGGATCGTCGGTCACGGCGCTCGTCACCAAGAGATCCCCCATCGGACAGCCGCTGGAGAAGACCTTGCGGGCCGTGATGCGATAGCCGCCGTCGACCTTCGTCGCCGTGCCCGCGCTTTTCAGCCAATCCGAACCGCCGGACGAGACGAGAACTAGATTCTCCGCCGCGACGCGCTTCAAGAGGCCTTCGGTCGGCGCCTTCTCGTGGCGCCAGCGCCAAGCGGCGACGGCGACGAGGTGGGAATGCATCGCGAACGCCAGGGCGGTCGAACCGCAACCGGCGCCCAACGCGCGGATCGCGCCGCAGAGATCGGCATAGCTTGCGCCGTGGCCGCCAAGCTCGACGGGGACGTGCGCCTCAAAGAAGCCGTCGGCCTTCAGCCGCGCGAAGCACTCGGCGACGAAGCGGTCTTCGGCGTCGTGCGCCGCGGCGTTCGCGGCGAACTCCTGCGCAAGGGCGGCCGCCTTGGCAGTCCAATCGCCGGTCGTGTCGATCTTTCCCACGTTCATATTCATATCACGTTGTCTCCTTGATCCCGCGACGGCTTCGCCGCGGCGTCTGTGTGGGACCCTCTCAAAAGCCCGCCCCGCGTTGCCAGTTCAGAAACTGAAGCCGGGGTGGTATAGAATCTGAACCGATCCGTCAGACCCGCTCGAAACCGCGGGTTTCGGGGCATCGGATACCGCGTTGGTCACCCCC
>QKCS01000028.1 GCA_003246795.1 Alphaproteobacteria bacterium | reverse complement strand
GGCGCTCAAGAAGGCGTTCGCCGAGGGGCTCGACATTCACGCGATGACGGCGTCGGAGATGTTCAACACGCCGATCAAGGGCATGGATCCCGCGGTCCGGCGGCGCGCGAAGGCGATCAACTTCGGCATCATCTACGGCATCTCGGCGTTCGGTCTGGCAAACCAGCTTTCGATCCCGCGCGACGAGGCGCAGGCCTATATCCGCACGTATTTCGAGCGTTTTCCGGGAATCCGCGCCTACATGGATCGCACGAAGGCCGAAGCACACGAGCAGAAATTCGTGACGACGATCTTCGGGCGCAAGGTGAACTTGCCGGACATCAACGCGTCAAATCCGTCTCTGCGCTCGTTCAACGAGCGCGCAGCAATCAACGCGCCGATCCAGGGCTCGGCCGCCGACATCATTCGCCGCGCGATGGTGCGCGTGCCGGGTGCTTTGAAAGCGAAGAAGCTGAAGGCGAAGATGCTGCTGCAGGTGCACGACGAACTCGTGTTCGAGGCGCCGGACGCCGAAGTCGCCGAAACCTGCAAGGTCGTCCAGCGCGTGATGGAAAACGCTTGCCATCCCGTGATCGATCTCACGGTGCCGCTGGTCGCGGAAGCGAAGGCGGGTCGGAACTGGGACGAAGCACACTAGTCGATCGCGGCGCGAATGCGCTCAACGGCCGTCGCCACGGTCTCGCGCGCGGTGTCGACGACGATCCGCCCGGTGTCCCATTGGTGGTATTCGCGCGCGACGACGTCGTCCCATGACGGCAGCTTCAAACGGGCGATGTCGGACGACCGCTGTTCGATGCGCCGCCGGTGCTCGCCTTCATCCGAACAAACGCATTCGACGTCGACGAACTTCGCGCCCGCGCGCGCGGCGACGGCATGCCAGGCCTCGCGGGTGATCGCAAGCGGGTTCACGGAGTCGGCGACGACGGCGAGGCCCAGGCGCAGGTTGTCTTCCGCAACGGCGTAGGCGATGCGGTAACCTTCGCCGGCGACGACGGTCACACCCGCGTCTCGCAGCGTCTGTTCGATCGTGTCGATGCGCAGGTGCACGGCGCCGATCTCGCGCGCGAGCGCACGCGCAAGCGTGGTCTTGCCGGTGCCGGGCAAGCCGCTGAGGATGATGAGCATCGCCGCCGGCGAACTATTCCGCCGCTTGCGCCAGTTTCGGGGCCGCCGCCTTCACGTCGGGGCCGACATGGGCCTCGAACTTCTTGAAGTTGTCGCGGAACATGCTGACGAGCTTGATCGCCTGGCGGTCATAGGCCGTCTTGTCTTCCCAGGTCTCGCGCGGGTTCAGGATCTTGTCGTCGATCCCAGGCACCGAGACGGGCACTTCGAAGCCGAAATGCGGATCAATCCGCATCTCGGCGGTCTTCAACGTGCCTTCGAGAGCCGCCGACAACAGCGCGCGCGTGACCTTGATCGGCATGCGCGAGCCGGTGCCGAACGCGCCGCCCGTCCAGCCGGTGTTGACGAGCCAGCAGTCGACCTTGTGCTCGGCGATGAGCGAGCGCAGCAGGTTGCCGTATTCCGTCGGGTGGCGCGGCATGAAGGGCGCGCCGAAGCAGGTCGAGAAGGTCGGCTGCGGCTCCTTGCCGAGACCCTTTTCCGTTCCCGCGACCTTCGCGGTGAAGCCCGAGAGGAAGTGGTACATCGCCTGGCTCGGCGTGAGCTTCGCGATCGGCGGCAGCACGCCGAACGCATCGGCGGTCAGCATGACGATGTTCGACGGGTGACCCGTGGTGCCGGTCTTGCTGGCGTTCGGTATATAGGAAATGGGATAGGCGCCGCGCGAATTCTCGGCGAGGCTCGCGTCGTCGAGATCGAGTTCGCGCGTTTCTTCGTTGATGACGACGTTTTCGAGCACGGTGCCGAAGCGCTTCGTCGTCGCGAATATCTCAGGCTCGGCTTCGGGCGACAGGCGGATCATCTTGGCGTAGCAGCCGCCTTCGAAATTGAAGACGCCGTTCTCGGCCCAGCCGTGCTCGTCGTCGCCGATCAGCGTTCGGTTCGGGTCGGCCGACAGCGTCGTCTTACCGGTGCCGGACAGACCGAAGAAGATCGCGCTTTCCTTCGCCGTGCCGACGTTCACGGAGCAGTGCATCGGCATCACGTTCTTCGGCGGCAGCAAATAGTTTAGGATCGTGAAGACCGATTTCTTGATTTCGCCCGCGTAGGACGTGCCGCCGATCAGGACGAGCTTGCGCTCGAACGAAACGGCGATAACGGTGCCCGACGCGGTTCCGTGCATGGCGGGGTCGGCCTGGAATCCGGGAAAGTCGATGATGGTGAAGCCCGGATCGAAGGCTTGCCGTTCGCCGATCGTCGGTTCGATCAGCAAGTGCTGCGCAAACAGCGAGTGCCAAGCAAGCTCGCCGATCACGCGAACGGGCAGGCGATGCGTCGGATCGGCGCCGCCGAACAGATCTTGCACGAAGATGTCGCGGCCCTGCGCGTAGGAGCGAAACGAGTTCAGAAGCGTGTCGAAGTGCGCCGGGCTCATGGCCTTGTTGTTGTCCCACCAGATATGGCGGTCGACGGACGGTTCGCGGACGATAAACTTGTCGCCGGCCGAACGGCCGGTGTGGACGCCGGTCTTGACGACGAGCGGGCCGTCTTTGGCGATCACGCCTTCGTGGCGTTCGATGGCCTGCTGAACCAGCCTTGCCATCGGCAAGTTCCAATGAATCTCGCGCAGGTTCTTGAGCCCAACATGGTCAAGACCATGGACGTTCGTCTGCTTGGCATGCATTCGTCGTGATCTCCAGCGCCGCCGATCGGCAAGGAAAGACGGCGCTTCTTCCGTCGTTTTTTGCGGTTCTACAACCACCATATGAGCTTAGGCCTTGCGGTGGCAATACGCCCGCCCCGCCGTGCCCCCGCCCTGGCGACCTCGTTCGAAACATGAAATACCTCGCATCAACCTCATTTGGCATTCATCCACGTTGTCGCAATGCAGCGCAGGGCCGCCATTTCCGGCTGGACCGCCGACCGTCTTTTGCGCCTTTGGCAGGACGACGGGTGGCCGACGCTACGTCTTGCCGCGCCCGTCATGGTGGCGCGCGCCGGCGTCGTCTTCATGTTCTTCGTGGACTCGTTGATGACGGGACGCGGCGGCGCGCACGAGCTCGCCTCTTTGGGCCAAGGTCTCGCCGCTCAGTCCGTCATGATGTTGATCTCCATCGGGCTGTTGCAGGGCGCGATGGTGTTGATCGCGCAAGCCTTCGGTGCGGGCGAGACGCAGGAATGCGGGGCGACGTGGAAGAGCGTCATGGTGCTTGCCGCGGCGCTCGGCACGTTTTTCGCGGGCGTCTGTTTCTTCGTCGAACCCGCGTTGCGGCTGACGGGCCTTGATCCGGCGCTTGCCGAAGGCTCGGGCCGCGTTTCGCGGCAGTTCGCGTGGGGCATGCCGCCCATGCTGTTCTATATAGCTTGCGGCTATTTCCTCGAGAGCATCCGTCGGCCGATCGTCGGCATGGTGATCATGCTGGGCGCCAACCTGTTGAACGTCGTCGCCGACGGCGTCTTCGTCCTCGGTTGGTTCGGCTGGGTGGAGCCGATGGGCGCCGCCGGCGCCGTGATGACGACCTCGGCTTTGCGTTGGGTTTGTTTCGGGTGTGCTATCCTCTACATCGCGAAGATGCGCGATGCGGCCGCATATGGCGTCTTCGAACCCGTTGGAGCGATCGGCCCACGCATCTGGCGGATCGTCACGCTGGGAGCGCCGATCTCAGCCGCGCTCGGGCTCGAGACGGCGGCGATGAGTTCGCTGGCGTTCATGGCGGGACATTTGGGCGCGGCGGCCGCGGCGGCGCACCAGCTTACGATCAATCTGACCGGACTCATGATCATGGTCGCGGTCGGCATGTCGGCGGCGACCGCTGTGCGCGTCGGCCATGCGGTCGGCGGAGGCGCGCATGAGCGCGTGGCGCGGGCGGGGCTCACGGGTATCGTGCTTGCGTTCCTCATCATGTGCGGGTTTGGAGGCTCCGTCGCCGTGCTGCCTCAAACGCTGAGTGCGATGTATGTGAACGATCCCGCCGTCTGGGAAATCTCGCGCCGGACGTTGACCGCGGTCGGGCTCATGATCGTCATCGACGGGGTGATGACCGTCACGATGGGCGCACTCCGCGGCATGGGCGACGTGCGCTGGCCGGCCTTCATGCACGGCATTGCTTTCTGGGTCGTCGGCGTTCCGGCCGCATACGCGCTCGCGTTTTTGGCGGAAATCGGCGCTGTAGGGTTAATCCTGGGGATAAGCGTTGCGATGCTGCTGTCGCTGGTATTGTTGGGCTTCCGCTTTCGTCTTGTTTCGGCGCGCTCGATTGCTCGCGCATAGCGATGCGGGGCGCACGTGCTTATATTTCGGCCGGAGATTCAGCAGCGGCTTTGGAGCCCATGACGACCATCGCACTTGTCGACGACGATCAGAACATCCTTTCATCGCTCTCGATGGCCCTGGAACAAGAGGGCTTTCACGTTCGTACGTACACGGACGGCGCAACGGCGTTGACCGCGCTGCAGGCGACGCCGCCGTCGCTTGCAATCCTCGACATCAAGATGCCGCGGATGGACGGGCACGAGGTGCTGCGCCGTCTGCGACAGGCGAGCGACCTGCCGGTCATTTTCCTGACATCCAAGGACGACGAGGTGGACGAGGCGCTGGGCCTGAGCCTGGGCGCGGACGACTACATCAAAAAGCCGTTTTCGCAGCGTCTGTTGCTGCAGCGCGTGCGGGCCGTGCTGCGCCGCGCGGAAGCGCGCGGGTCGCCGGCCGCGGGTCCCGGCAGCAAGGAGGTGATGGTACGCGGCAAGCTCGTGCTCGATTCGCAGCGCCATTCTTGCACCTGGGACAGCAAGGACGTGCAACTGACCGTGACGGAATTCCTGATTCTTCAGGCGTTGGCGCAACGGCCGGGGTTCGTGAAGAGCCGCGACAATCTGATGGACGCCGCCTATGACGATCAGGTCTATGTGGACGATCGCACGATCGACAGCCACATCAAGCGCCTGCGCAAGAAGTTCAAACAAGTCGACGACAATTTCGATTCGATCCAGACGCTCTACGGCGTCGGTTACAAGTACGTAGAAGCTTGAGTGCATTCGATCGGGACACGTCCAGCAACACGCTACGAAGCATCGCCTGCCGGCTTCGGAGGCTAGTCGCGCCGCGATCGCGCGGACTGCCGAACCGAGGTCCGAGGCGCCGGCGGCTGTCGGCGCTTGCCGGTCAGATCATCCTTCTCAACTTCATCGCGTTCATGGCGCTCGTCGCCGGGGTTGTTTGGATGCAGCTCGCGCGCGACAGCTTGGTGGAAGAGCGCATCAGTTCGCTGATGGCGCAGGCCGAGATCATTTCTGCGGCGCTTGCCCGCTATGCCCCGACGGGCGAGGGCGAGCAGCAGGACGCGGCCACCGACGTCGATGAGCGTCGCGCGACCGAGGTCTTGAATCTGCTCGTCGGCCCGACGGGCATGCGCGCGCGCATCTTCGGTCGCGACGGCGCGACGGTTCAGGACACCCGCTTCATTCTGGCGCGCAATCAGGTGCAGGCGCGCGATTTGCCGCCGCCGGGGCAGATCGATTGGATCGGCGAAACGGAGCGCTGGTTCAACCGGCAACTCTATTCGCTGATGCCCGGCGAAGAGCCGCCGCTTTTGGCGGATGACGAGCCGCGGCCGAACGGACGCGTTTTCGAAGAGGTCGAGCACGTGCTCGACACCGGCGAGGTGGCTTCCGGCCGGCGCATCAATACCGAGGGCAATCTGATCGTTTCGGTCGCGGTGCCGATCAAGCGGCTCAAATTCGTCATGGGCGTTTTGATGCTTTCGACAGAGGCCGGCGACATCGACGATGCCTTGCGGCAGGAGTGGACGCAGCTTGTGTTGGGCGGTTTGGTCGCGATGCTGGTGCTGGCAGGGGCGTCGTGGTTCATCCTGACGCGGATCACCGAACCGCTGCAGCAGCTGTCGGTCGGCGCCGACACCGTGAGGCGCGGCGGACGAAACATCGACGCCATTCCGAACATCCGGCGCCCCGACGAGATCGGCGACCTTTCGTTGTCGCTTCGCGCGATGACGTCGGCGCTCTATGCGCGCATGGACACGATCGAACAGTTCGCAGCCGACGTCGCGCACGAGATCAAGAACCCGCTGACGTCCGTCGCCAGCGCGATCGAAACGCTGCAAAGGACGACCGACGAGGAGAAGCGCGCGAAGCTCATGGGCGTCGTCCGGGACGATATTCGCAGGCTCGATCGGCTGATCACGGACATCTCCGACGCCTCGCGGTTGGACGCCGAGCTCTCGCGCGAACGCGCGCGCGACGTCGATCTCGGTGCGCTCGTCGCGGCGATGGCCTCGATGTTCGAAGACCCGGATGCGGAAGATGCGCCGCGCATGGTTCTCAATCTGCCCAAGAGCGGTCTGGTGGTGCGCGGCCTCGACGGACCGTTGGCTCAAGTGTTCCGCAACGTGATCGAGAACGCGGTGTCCTTCAGCCCGAAGGGCGGCGAGATTCGGATAGCGGCAAGCGCCGTCGGCGGCAACGCCGTGATCACGATCGACGACCAGGGCCCGGGTATTCCCGAGGACAATCTGGAGACGGTCTTCCGCCGCTTCTACACGGAGCGTCCCGCGGCACACGGGTTCGGAAAGAACTCGGGCCTCGGCCTTTCGATTTCGCGCCAGATCGTCGAGGTTCACGGCGGAAAGATCGTTGCCTCCAACCTTCGCGACGCCGACGGCGGCGTGAAGGGCGCGCGATTCCTCATCACGCTGCCGCTGGCCGCCCGCTGACGATGCTGGTGCACGCAACCACAATCGACGTGGCGGGGCTCGGCGTCCTGATCGAAGGCGAGTCCGGCGCGGGCAAGAGCGATTTGGCCTTGCGGCTCATCGCACACGGCGCGCTTCTCGTGGCCGATGACCAGACGGATGTCCGAATCGCGGGCACGGCGTTGCGTGCCTGCGCGCCAGGCGCGATTTCGGGTTTGATCGAAGCGCGCGGCGTCGGGATCGTTCCGGCTCCGATCAAGCTTGCGACGACGCTTCGCCTAGCGGTCGCATTGGTTCGCGGGCCGGTCGAGCGAATGCCGGAGCCTCGCAGGTGGTCTTTACCGGGAGGCGGCCCCTCTATTCCGTTGATCGCACTCTGCGCATTTGGACCATCCACAGCGGAAAAACTGAGGCGGGCGCTCGAATCTGTGCCCAATGCGTAACGGTCAATCCCCTTGCCTGGCGTTCTCTCGCGTTGAGGCAGGGCGCGAACAGGACTATGTATTCGCGGCCCTGACGGTGCCCATGGACTTGAGGCATGTCGCGCGCCGCACGGGACTGGAGTGAATTCTCGCCCATGATAGGCGTTGTTCTGGTTACGCACGGCCGCCTCGCCGAAGAACTCAAGGCAGCCACTGAGCATGTCGTCGGTCCGCAGACACTGTTTCGGACAGTGTGCATCGGCCCTCAGGACGACATGGAGCAAAGGCGCGAGGAGATTCTCGGCGCGATCAAAGCGGTTGATGTCGGCGACGGGGTGATTCTGTTGACGGACATGTTCGGCGGGACGCCCTCGAACCTTGCAATCTCGGCGATGGGCGCGGGCAAAGTCGAAGTGATTGCCGGCGTCAATCTGCCCATGCTGATCAAGCTCGCTTCCGTCAGGCCGACGGCGAAGATGGCCGAAGCCGTCGACAAGGCGCAGGAAGCCGGACGCAAGTACATTCGCGTCGCTTCGAAGGAACTTGCGAGTGGCTGACGGCGAAAGTCCGCCGGCGCGCACTCTGACGATCGTCAACACCAAAGGATTGCACGCGCGCGCGTCAGCGAGGTTCGTGCAGTGCGCCACAAAATTCGACGCGCGCGTCAGCGTCAGCAAGGACGGCGGGGGCGCGGTTTCGGCGACCTCCATCATGGGCCTCATGATGTTGGGCGCGGGAATGGGCAGCGAGATTTCGGTCGTCGCGACGGGACGCGAAGCGGTCGCCGCGCTCGACGCGCTCCAAGCGCTCGTCGCCGCCAAGTTCGGTGAGGATTCATGAGAACCGCGTTTGCCGCCTTTTGTTTTCTGATTCTGTTCGCAGGCGCGGCCGTCGTTCGCGCCGAACCGGTTGCTTCCACGCAAGCGGCGCCGCCGCTTTGGGTCGTCGAGAAAGAAGGCGGCGCGCTCTATCTGTTCGGATCGATCCATCTTCTGCCGCCGAAGACGAAATGGCGGCGCGAGGAGTTGGAGCGCGCTTGGGCGAAATCTCAGATCTTCGTGTTCGAAGCGCCGCTCGACGAGGGCGGGGCGGAGATGCTGCGTTTCGTCGAGACCGGCGGGCGCCTTCCCGAAGGGCAAACGCTCTCGGACGTGTTGCCCGCGGCGGCGCATGCCGACATGGAGAAGGCCGCTTGGGGCGTGCAGTACCCGCCCAAGCTTCTCGAACCGCTCCGGCCGTGGCTCGCGGCCGTCTATCTCGAGCTCTACAGCTACATCAAGGCGGGCTTCTCGTCGTACTACGGCGTCGACCATATCGTCGAACAAGAGGCCAAGCAGAGAGACAAGGATCTCGCCTATTTCGAAAGCGTGGCGGAACAGCTTTCGTATTTCGCGGCGCTCGATCGAAAAACCGAAACCGCCTACCTCAAGGCGACCGTCAAGGGCGTGTTGGAACAACCCGAGTTGCCCGGCGAACTGTTGGCGGCGTGGGCTTCGGCCGATACGGGTAAGCTGTCGCGGTTGATCGACGAAGGCTTCACGGAGGTGCCGCGGCTCAGGTCGCAGCTTCTCGTCGCGCGGAACAAGAAATGGCTCCCCCGACTGAGACAGATGATCGCGTCGGACAAGTCCTATTTCGTGACCGTCGGGGTCGGGCATTTAGTCGGGCGTGACGGGCTGATCGCCATGCTGCGGGCCAAGGGCTACAAAGTGACAGGACCGTAAGGGGCCTTGCCTTGTATTCCGGCCGCCGCGGACCTATGTTTGCGCCTTGTGACGGCTGCACCGAGGTGAAGTGCGGGCCCAATTGACGAAGGCCTTCGGGCCCTCGAGCAAGTCGGTTCCCTCCATTCAGATCGCATTGCCTATCACGGTGTACGAGCATGTCGCTCGTGCGCAAACGCCTGCATACAAGGACTTGAAATCGCATGTCGCAGAAGACCGGGACGGTCAAATTCTTCAACGCCACAAAAGGCTTTGGTTTCATTTCGCCGGAAGGCGGCGGGAAGGACGTCTTCGTCCACATTTCCGCTGTTGAACGTGCGGGCTGGCGGACCCTGAACGAGGGTCAACGCGTCAGCTTCGATACCGAGGCCGATGCCCGTGGGCCGAAGGCGGTCAATTTGCAGGCGGCATAATCTCAGCGTCGCCGATTGAATGGAGGGCGGTCCCGACGGGGCCGCCCTTTGTCTTTTGGACAGCGGGGCAGGCGATCACCGCAATTGCCTGAGCCGCATTAATGCAGCGTCAACTTGGGCGGAAAAACGAGCCGTTTCGCGCCGCTGGGTTTTCGCCGTTTACCTCATTTCTTCAAGGTTTCTTGCCGACACGCGCGCGAGGATCGGCCGATCTTAACGAGGGAGCGTGCGTACGGGCGCGCGCCGAGTTCGGTCAGATGCGAAGCGTCACGACCATGGCAGTTGCGGCCGCCGTCGCGTTGGGTACGGCGTCGACGGCGCCTGCCGATCGCACCGTGCCGCCGCCGTGGCGGATCGTGGACGCGTCGGGGCTTGCGTCGTTGTCCTCGCAGGGCGCGTGCCGCAGCTTGGTCCGCGATGCTGCGCTTCCGCCAGGCGCCACGATCGTCACGCGCGCGCACGCCCGCGTCACGCTGGATCGTCGCGGCGAGACGATCGCACTGTCGCCTCAAACGGACCTGACCGTCGCCGAACCGGAAGGCGTCGATGCGCGCATCGTGCAACGCCGCGGCTGGGCTTGGTACAAGGTTGGTAAGCTGCAGAGCCTGCACTTTCGCGTCGAGACGCCGGAACTCACGGCGACGGTTCGCGGCACCACGTTCACGGTCGCGGTCGATCCGACGGGCGCTGCGGTTCACGTGCGCGAAGGCGCCGTCGAAGTCGCGACCGGGTGGCGCGATGCGGTGACGCTCGTGCGTCCCGGAACGATGGCCAGCGTCACGCGTTCCGCTCCCGATCGTATTGCCTTGATCAACGGCGGCAACGTGATGCGCGTCGTCACCGGCCGTGATGCGCCGGGCCCGGCGGGCTTGCGACGTGGCGGCGGCGCCGTCGGCACGCTGTTCGCCGACGGCTACGGGATGCGCCGGACGACCGAGGTTCGCTTGGCTCAGGAAGGTGAGACGCAGGCGGCCGGTGGTGGTCCGACCGGGCAGACAGCGAGTGGGCTTGACGGCGCGCGCGGACTTGTCGGCGGGGCGCCCGCTGCGCGGTCCCCAGGTTCTTCGCGCGAAAAGGCACTTGGGCTGCCCGTTCTCGAGACCACGCTTGGCGCGTTGATCTTGCTGGCGCTCATCGTGGTGCACACGTTCTGGGGTTCAGCCAGCCGGTCCCGGCACGCCGGCGCGAAGTCCGGACCCGATCCGGGCGCTTTGACTTCGCCCGCTGAGATGGCTTGAATCGGGCGCCCACAACCAGGAGGGCGCGATGGTTCCTGTGCGTGTCCGCAGATGCAGAGGCCGGGGCGTGTTCGCCGCGCTGGCCGCGGCGTCGCTTCTTGTCGTTTCCGGTTGCGCCCAGTTTGCGGATTTCATCTCCATCGACACCGACGAAGAGGGCGCCGCGGCCGTGTCGGAGGCGGAGAAGGCGCAGCTCTGGGAAATGACGCTGATGGCCGGACGCTATGGCGTGATGCTGGGCCAGGCGCGCGAGATTTTGAAGCTGCCCGAACCCAAAGTGCCGGCGGGCGATACGTTTCCAGGCGATAGTCCGGACGAAGCGAAGCGGCGCGAGGCGCTCGCAATCTATCAGGCCAGCGTCGCGTCCGAATTTGCGGCCGACCTTGATCTCGCCTGCAAGCGACGCCGCGTGCCGCGCAAGCTGCGGGATATGGCCTGCGAACAACAGGCGAAGCTTCCGGCGGAACTCCGCACACCGGCGGCGTCCGACATGTTGGCGCTCGCCCTTCGAAACGACCATGTTGGCCAGTTCGTCATGCCATGGTGGAACGCCGTGTGCGCCACCGCGCCGGAGCCGCGGCGCGGCGACGTGCGGATTTGCGCCATCGAATGAGCGCAGCACCGGTTAGACTTAAAGACATAAACATTTCTTTATATGTGGCTTGTAGCGCCGGTTTGCGGGTGGTATAGAGCGCCTGGCGAGCCCGTTCGGGCTCCTCTGTGATTCATGTCAGGTGCGATTTGTTCAGCCGCTCGCGCGATGCTGACGGCACCACCGGGCTCCCCGCGCGGGGCCTGAGACCGAGGGAGCAGCATTCCATGGCCAACGACTACGTCGTCACCGACATCAAGCTTGCGGATTGGGGGCGGAGCGAAATCGCGATCGCCGAAACCGAAATGCCGGGCCTGATGGCGACGCGCGAGGAATACGGTTCGTCGAAGCCGCTGAAGAACGCGCGGATCGCGGGCTGTCTGCACATGACGATCCAGACGGCGGTCTTGATCGACACGCTGAAGCACCTGGGCGCCGACGTGCGCTGGGCGTCGTGCAACATCTTTTCGACGCAAGATCACGCGGCCGCGGCGATCGCGGCGTCGGGCACGCCGGTCTTCGCGAAGAAGGGTGAAAGCCTGATCGAATATTGGGAATACGTGCACCGCATTTTCGAATGGCACGACGGCGGCGCGCCGAACATGATCCTCGACGACGGCGGCGACGCGACGTTGCTGTGCGTTCTGGGGCCGAAGGCGGAGCGCGACGCGAAGGTGATCTCGAAGCCGAACAACGAAGAGGAAGAGGCGCTCTTCGCGGTCATGAAGCGCGTGATCGACAAAAAGCCGGGCTTCTATTCGAAGATCGCCGAAGCGATCAAAGGCGTCACTGAGGAAACGACGACGGGCGTGCATCGCCTTTATCAGATGGCGGAGCGCAAGGAGCTTCCGTTCCCCGCGATCAACGTCAACGACAGCGTGACGAAGTCGAAGTTCGACAACCTCTACGGCTGCCGCGAAAGCCTCGTCGACGGCATCAAGCGCGGCACGGACGTGATGATGGCGGGCAAGGTCGCGATGGTCGCGGGCTTCGGCGACGTCGGCAAGGGTTCGGCGGCGTCGCTGCGCAACGCGGGCTGCCGCGTGATCGTGTCGGAGATCGATCCGATCTGTGCGCTCCAGGCCTCCATGGAAGGCTACGAAGTCGTGACGATGGACGAGGCGGCGCCCAAGGCCGACATCTTCGTCACCGCGACGGGCAACGTCGACGTGATCACGGTCGATCATATGCGGGCGATGAAGGATCGCGCGATCGTGTGCAACATCGGCCACTTCGATTCCGAGATTCAGGTCGCGGGTCTGCGCAACTTCAAATGGTTCAACGTGAAGCCGCAGGTCGACGAGATCGAGTTCCCGGACAAGAAGCGGATCATTCTGCTGTCCGAAGGGCGCCTTGTGAACCTCGGTAACGCGACGGGGCATCCGAGCTTCGTCATGAGTTCGTCGTTCACGAACCAGACGCTGGCGCAGATCGAGCTGTGGCAGCATCACGCCAAGTACGAAAACAAGGTCTACACGCTGCCCAAGAAGCTCGACGAAAAGGTCGCCCGCCTTCATTTGGCCAAACTGGGCGTGAATCTCACGAAGCTGTCGCCGAAGCAGGCCGAGTATCTGGGCATCGACCGCGACGGCCCGTACAAGGCGGAACATTACCGCTACTGAGGACCAAGACCCCATGACGCTCCGTTCGATCCTTCTCGTCGTGGGAGCGTTGGTCCTAACGGGACCGGCGTCTGCGGCCGACGGTCCCGTTTCGGGCTGCAGCGTCAGCGCAGCCGCGACTTGGGTGCCCGTGCGCGGTCAGGTCTACCGTACCGAGGCGTTCTCCAACGGTCCCACCTGCGCCCAAGCGGTCGTCACGATCGTCGTACGGGCGCCGGACGGCAGCGTGGCTTGGGCTGACGCGGCGCCGGGCCAGTATCTCATGACGTTCGCCGATGTACGCACGCGCCAGCAGATGGCGCGCGCGTTGGCCGACTGGCTTTCGCAGTCGTCCTACAAGACCGCGCGCGAATTGCCGCCGTGGCCGGACGGCGCGCAAGGTCCGCAGAGCGGCGAGTTCCCGTTCATGCCCGAGGCCTGGATCGATCGCGAATACTACGAACGCGCTCGCGCCGAAGCGTTTCCCTTGTTCTGCTACGTGCAGGGGATGGAAAGCCTCGCGTGCATCGTGCTGCCGACGGGCGAGCGCATGGAGAAGATCGGCGTGCAGAGCTTTCCCGGCTAACGCTCACTCCTTGAAGGCGATCTCCGCAAGTACGGCGCGATGATCGGACCCGCCCATCGTCAGCAAGCGCCGGGATTGCAGCGCGAGTTCCGCCGACCCGAGCACATGGTCGATCGGGATTCCCAGCTGTTTCGGCAGGAATGTCGGCCATGAACCGCCGGTTCCGGTTAGTGCGGCGAGGCCCGCGTCGCGCTGTCGGCCGACGATCGCGCCCCAGGTGGATGCATTGAAATCACCGACGAGGATGCGCGGTCCGGCGACGGCGGCAACGCCGGCCGCCACGTCGTCGGCTTGCGCCGGCTGTAGGTCGGAACGCGCGAACGGGAACGGCAGGATCAAGTGAGCGGCGAAAAGGGCCAACGATCTGCCTTGCACATCGACGCGAACGCTTGCGAGCGAGCGTGTCGTGTGCGCCTGAGGCAGGGATGCCGAGATGTCCGTCAACGGAAAGCGCGAGAGAATGAGCGCGTCGCATCGCGGCCGCTGCCAGCATTCTATGCGGTGGGGATAGGCGGCCGCGAGCTCGTCGAGCAGGGGGCGAAGTCGTGGAATGACTTCAAGCAGGACGACGATGTCGGCGTCGACCTTGCGCACGGATCGGGCGGCCGCTTCAAGACGATTGTTGTGAAAATAGACGTTGAACGTGAGGAGCTTGAAGCGCGGTCCTGACGCCTGAGCAGGCGCAGGCTCGTGAATCCACGGCCAGGCGATTGCGACGCATGCAAGCAAGAGCGCGACGGCGATCGATGCCGTGGCGTACCGCGCCGTGAGCACGGCGACGAGCGCGAGTAGCGCCGCCCCGACCATTGCGGGCAACAGGAACTGGCCGAACAGATCGATGATTGGGTGGATGCGACCGAAGAGGGCGCCGAGTACAACCAAGGCAAGTCCGGCGAGCGCCGCGGCACAGGCGGCGTTGAAGAGCGTGTGCATGTGGATCCTCATCAACGGGAACTGGGGCAAAGGTTGGGCGGTCGGCCGCTTCGTCGCTGTCGCTCGCGTCACCGAAATGTCGTCGAAGACGTGCGCCGGGCGAGGAGGTTCGATCCAACGGGACGGCGCGCTCCCCTGTTTTGGCGGTTCGTTGGCGCAATCGCGCAACAGTTGTGACGGTGCGTTGTCTTTGAGGGCGGCGTTCACACGCGATCTTACCAGCGGGCGCCAACTGCCAACGTAGGCTGTCATTTTCGGATTCGCCTACGGACTTCGTGGGCGTGGGTTCAAGCCACTGAGTCCGTTCGCTTTTCGAGCAGCGTTTACCATGTGCTCAGGGACATTTCTTTGGGTCGGTCCCTATCATTGGTTCGGGCGAAGTGATTCTCGCAAAAAGGGGTTCGGACGCGGGTCGATGGGGGGCGTTTAGAGGGTCGGTCAGCTCTGCGGCCCGTCGGCCGCCGCGACACGGGATGCCTCTCCTTCCAACGGGCTCCGACGCCACCGATACCGCCGCA
>QKCS01000264.1 GCA_003246795.1 Alphaproteobacteria bacterium | reverse complement strand
ACAAGAGGTACGAACAGACGAGCAGGAGTTCCAAAATCGTCGGCGCGATCGAAAACAAGACAAAGAACAGCAGAACGTCAATGCCCTTCGTTCCCCGCTCGATCACGCGCGTCAGCCCGCCGGTCTTGCGCTCCAGGTGAAACCGCAACGACAGCGCGTGAATATGCCGGAAAGTGCGCGCCGCGACGGAGCGGACCGCGTTGTAGACCGCCTTTGCTGCGATCGCGTCGCGCAATTGTGCAAAGCCCTGCATCAGGATGCGCGCGACGCCGTACGCGACGATGAAGGACAGAGCCACAGCCAGCCCTTGGATCGCCGCGTTCTGGCTGCTCAAGGCATCGATCGCAGCGCCGTAGAACAACGGAAACGCCAGCGTTGCGACCTTCGCCAACACGAGAGCCACCAGCGCCAATACGATGCGTGCTTTCAGGTCAAAACGGCCCGGTGGCCACAAATAGGGCAGCAGTGTATTGACCGTGTCCCATTGCGTGGCGCCGCGATTTGCATCGCCGGCTCTGGCTGTCGAACGTCCTGGAGATGGCGGCATGGCGTTCACTTAAGCCATGCGGCAGTCCAGTTCCAGTGGGCGAACGCCTCGCGTTTGCTTCAGCTCGGAATTACCAACGTTTGGCCGGGATAGATGAGGTTCGGATCGTCGATCTTCGCCTTGTTGGCCTTGTAGAAGGCCGCCCACTTGCGGCCCTTGCCGAAGTGGCGCTTGGCGATGCGCCACAAGCTGTCCCCGCGGCGGACGCGAATGACCTTCCGTTTGTCGGTTTTCGCCTTGAACAACGCCGCCAGATCCTCGCTTTCGACTTTCGCCTTCGCGTTCTCTTTAGGCGTCGATGTCAGCACCGCTGGGAAGTCCGCCTTCTTCTTTGCTTCTTTCGGCGCAACCGCCGACACCTTGTAGGGCACGTCGGTGCGATCAAGCGTGACGCCATCCTTGTCGACCAGGTGGAGCGTCACACTGTCCGCCGCCTTGCGCGTCGAATTCGTCGCCGTGAGCGACCACGCACCGTTCGAAGCGACGCGCGTTTCGCCGGCGGGCTTACCGTTGATGGCGGCCCTCAGCGTCGCGCCCGGATCGGCCTTGCCCTTCAAAGTCGCAAGGCCATTTTGACCGCCGGCGATCTTTTCGACGATGATACCTGTGTTCGGTTCTGGTAGAACGTCGTTGCTTGCAGGCTCCGCGCGATCGACCGACTTCATCGCGATCTGAGGGAGACCGCCTTTGGCGGCCGGCGGTCCGATCGTCGCGCGTTGCGGTCCGACGACGACGCTTCCGTCCTTGGCTTTTGCCGACACGAAGAGCTCCTGCTCAGTCTTTCCGGCCTTCGCCTTGAACGCGATTTCCCAGTTGCCAGAGGTGTCGGCGGTGGCGGTGCCCACCGGCTTGCCGTCGAGGACAAGCGTTACGACATCCTCTGGCGTCGCCGTGCCGGTAAACGACGCAGTCCCCTTATGATCGACGCCGGCGGTTCCCAGCGTGGGCGCAGCCCCGGCGACGGGTCCGTTTGTCACGTCTTGCGCGCTTGCAGGTGTCTTGGCGGCAAGCTCTGTCGGCTGTGGACGGGGCGCGGCCGACGTCAGCGACTGCTCTTCGCCTTGCGGTATTTCGTCCTTTGCCGGCGTCTTCATCTCACCCAGTTCGACCGTGGCGCTTGCGCCGTCGGCCGCTTCTCCAGGCGCGATCGCGGGCTTGCGGGTGACGGCGAACATTGTCGCCGTGATGGCGATCAAAAGGGTCAAGATGACGATTACGCGGGCCATGGTTCTGCACCGGTCTCCGTTCGTAAGTAGGCGCGCAATCTAGTTCCGCCAAGGCTCAGCGGAAATTGCGCGGATTGTTCCTATCAACAGGTTTTCTCAGCGGGCGTTCAGCGACTTCAGATAGAGAGCAATGGCGCGCCGATCCTCATCCGTCAGGTGTTTCGTACCGTCTTCGATCACGTCGGCCATCGGCCCTTGAACCGAATCAAAGTCCGGCTCTACGCCACTTTTGAGGTACTCTTCGATTTCTTCCACAGACCATTGGTCGAGGTCGCGGGCGCCTGCACCCGCGAGCGCGGGAACTTTCCAACCATCGGGTCCGTGCGCGTTTCCGTGCAGGTATTGTGCATCGATTTGCTCGCCCAAGACACCACGCGGCGTGTGACATTCGCCACAGTGACCCAAGGCTTTCACGATGTACCGGCCGCGATTCCAAGTTGCGTCACGCGACGGATCGTTAGCGATCGGCTTCGCGCCCGAGAAGAAGAGGAGCTTCCATCCCTTCATAAGAGCGCGCCACGACAGCGGAAAGACGACTTCGTTCGCGCGCTTGGGCGTCTTCACCGGCGTCAGCGTCGCGAGGTGGGCCTTGATGGCAAGCGCATCCTCAACTGTCATGTGGGCATAGGACGTGTACGGAAAGACAGGGTAGAGTTCCTCACCGTGCACGCCCTCGCCTTGCGTCAATGCGCGAACAAAGTCCTCATCGCTCCATCGGCCAATGCCGGTTTCGTCGTCCGGCGTGATGTTAGGGCTGTAGAATGTGCCGAACGGCGTCTTGAGCGGCAGGCCGCCTGCAAAAGGTTCGCCGTGGCCCTTCTTGTTCCAGTGGCAGGTAAGGCATCCGCCCGCGCGAACGAGATAGGCCCCGCGCTCCGCCATGCCGGGATCGGCGCTCGTTACGCCAGCCGGAATCACGACGACCGCACGGGACGGCAGCAGCAGCCAAACGAGAACGGCGGCGCCTGCAACAAGCGCCGCCACAATGAGCCATTTCAACATTCTCAGTCTTTGTCAGGCCCGCGGAACGGCTTGTGGCAGCCACCGCAGCCTTTGCCCACGCCCTTGAATGCGGCATCAACAGCCGCTTGTTCGCCGGAGTCGAGCGCTGTATCGACAGCCTTCAACGCCGCCACTGCCGCTTCCGCGGCCGCCTTGAACTCGTCGGGCTTCGCCCATATTTCCTGCAGCGCCCGCGATTTGGTGACGCCCGGGTCCCCGATGCCTGTTCCCTTCGGGAAGTGCGACGGTATTGTTTCGGCAAAGGCGATGGCTTCGGCCATCTTGGCCTTCGCGGCTGCCGGATCGGCCTTCAAACCGGAGGCGGCCTTGAGCGCGCCACCCATCTTCTTCATGCCGGCGACGCGCTCATCGACGATCTGCTGAGGCGTCTTCTCCGTTTCGGCCGCCCACGCGATCGATAGGCCCACACCGGCGACCAAAGCCACCACACCTACAAAGGCTCTCATGAGTTTACTCCTGACCCGCTGATGTCCAACGTTAACCCATGGTTACCTATCGCGACGGGCGCCGCCAAGCCCCCAAAATTCGCCCGTAAAATCGTCATTCTTTCGCCGTAGACTGCCCGCATGGTTTCAAAGCGTTTACAGTGCTGTCCTATAGTCAAAGCTCCTCCTGCGTTCAGCGTTGGAAAGAACAATGCATAAGCTGATTGGGGTTTGCGTCTTCTGCGGCTCCTCCGAAGGTAGCGATCCGGCCTACGCGCAAGCGGCGCGCACGCTGGGCCGCCACATCGCCGAGGCGCGCGCACGGCTCGTCTACGGCGGTGCGTCCGTCGGTTTGATGGGCGAGGTGGCACGCGCGGCGCTCGACGCCGGCGGCGAGGTGATCGGCATCATCCCGCAATTCCTGCGCGCCCGCGAGATTGAGCTCGCAAGCCTGACCGAACTCGTCATCACGCCGAACATGCACGAACGCAAGGAACGGATGCACGGGCTCGCCGACGCGTTCGTCATCCTGCCGGGCGGGATCGGGACGCTGGAAGAAGTCCTCGAAGCGCTCACGTGGGCACAACTCGGCTTGCACAAGAAGCCGGTCGTGTTCGTCAACGTGAAGGGTTTCTGGGATCCGCTGTTCGCGACGTTCGATCGCGTGGCTTCGCACAACTTCGCGCGGTACGGGTTGAAGGAACTCTACGCCTCCGGCAGCCGTATCGAAGGCGCGATGCCTGCCATCATGAACTGCCACCGTCAGGCGGCGGAATAGCGCTCCCGCCTGATTGCTTC
>QKCS01000022.1 GCA_003246795.1 Alphaproteobacteria bacterium | reverse complement strand
AGGTCAAACGGAAGCTCACGACCATCTTCTGCGCGGACGTCGTCGGTTACAGCCGCATGATGGGCGCGGACGAGCACGGCACGCTTCGCCGGTTGAAGGAGTGCCGCGAGCTGATCCAGGCGTTCATCGAACGTCACCACGGGCGCGTCGTGAGCTGGTCCGGCGACGCGGTTCTCGCCGACTTCGGCAGCGTCGTCGAATCCGTGCAGTGCGCCGTCGAGATTCAGCGCGAGCTCAAGGCGCAGAACGACTCCGTGCCCGAAGGCCAGCGGATGCATTTTCGCATCGGCATCAACCTCGGCGACGTGATGCTCGACGAGCACGACATCTTCGGCGAGGGCGTGAACATCGCCGCGCGACTGCAATCGCTCGCGACGCCGGGCGGCATTCTGATTTCCGGGTCGGTCTATGACCAGGTGAAGAACAAGCTTGCGCTGGGTTTCGCCTTCAAAGGTCATCAACAGGTCAAGAACATCAACGAGCAGGTGCCCGTCTTCGTTGTCACGCACGAGGCGTCACCCTCGATGCCGATCGCGGGCGGTACGGTCGGCGAGCCCTCGCGCGCGGCGATGGCGCCGGCGTTGCTGCCTCTTCGATTTGGCGCCTTCGTGATCGACGCGCTCGTCGCGTGCCTGCTGGCGTTCGGACTCGCCGTGGCGGTCCAAGGCAACGCCGGGCCGGCACTCGTGATCGACGCGCCGTTCTCGTGGTTTGCGACGGAACGCACGCTCTCCAACGATTTGCCGTCGATCGAGATCGAAAACGGCGGACGCGTTTCGCGGCAATCCGCGCGGTCGATCGTCGAGCGGAATTTCTTCGGCGTCGTCAGTCAGCGCTATCGCCGCACGGATATCGAGGTGAAGCGCCGCGACGCCGGCCAGGCAGGCCAGTTGTCCGTCACACGGACCAACAGCGAAGTCCTGCTCGACGGAAACGGACGCGAAGCGACGCGACCGCCTTTGTCGATTGCCTCCGTCATCATCTATTTCCTCATGCTCGTGCTCATGGAAGGACTTTTGATCCGCGGGGCCTCGCCGGGCAAACTTCTGATGGGGTTGCGTGTGTCAGGCACCGACGGCGAGCGGATGAGCCTCGGTCGCGCCGCGGTCAGGAACTTCGCGAAGGTGCTGTCCGTCGGAAGCGCGTTCGTCGGCGTCTTGATGGCGTTTTGGTCCAAGAAACGTCAGATGCTGCACGATCGGCTGGCGGGCTCCTATGTGCACGATGCGAAATAACATCGGCTCGCGCCGCAGGATCTGAGCGCGTGTCCGCCCAAGCGCTCCAACGGGCCGCACAACTGCTGCAACGAGGCGCGATCGACGATGCGCGATCGGTGCTTGTCCAGATCCTGAACGACGAGCCTTCAAACGCCGACGCGCTCAATCTTCTCGGCATCGCGCTCGCGCAAGGCGGCGATGGCGCCAGCGCCGCAGAGACATTGGCGCGTGCCGTCGAGGCCAATCCCGACCATGTCAGCGCGCATGTGAATCTGGGCAATGCGTTGCGCACGCTCGGCCGGCCTGCCAAAGCGGCGGGGCAGTATCGACGTGCTGTCACGCTTCGGCCCGACGCATTCGCCGCGCACTGCCAATTGGGCTCCGTTCTTCTGGAGCTGCAGCGCTTCGGGGAGGCGGCCGACACCTTCAACAAAGCGGCGCGTCTTCGGCCGGATCATCCGGCTGCCTATCTGGGGCGCGCACGGGCCGCGCGCGGTCTTCAGAACGGTCCGGCGGCGCTCTATGACATCGACAACGTCCTGAAGCTTGACCCGGCGAACGTCGAGGCCCTCGTTTTGCGGGCCGCTCTTTTTCGCGGCATGGGCCGACGCGAGGAGCGTTGGCGGCTTGCGATCGCGCGCTTGAAGCCGCCCCTGCGGATTGGAGCCTGCACAACAATCGCGGCGTCCTGCTCGACGAATTGGGGCGTACTGCCGAGGCCGTACCGAGTTTCGAACGCTCGCTGGCGCTTCATCCCGAGAACCCAGATGCGCTTCAAAACCTCGGGACGGCTCTTGTCGCACTTGCGCGCGGCGACGATGCGATCGAAGCCTTCGCCGCCACACTGACGCGCGATCCACAGAACGCCGAGGTGCTCAACTGCATGGGGGCGCAGTCCAATTCGCCATGCGGCGCTTCGACGACGCGCTCGAAAGCTTTTCGGCGGCCGCCGCCATTCGACCCGCCGCCGCGACGTCCCAGCTTCATCGTGCGTTCGCGCTGCTTGCGCTCGGCCGCTTGCGTGAAGGGTTCGATGCCTATGAATGGCGGCGGCGCGGACCGAAGCCGTTCGTGTCCCTGCCCGACTTCACTAAGCCTGAACTCGGCGTCGGCGAGGATCCGCGCGGAAAGCGGGTTCTGCTCTACGGGGAGCAAGGCCTAGGCGACATGATCCAGTTTGCGCGGTTAGTACGGCCGCTTGCCGCCAAAGGCGCCAAGGTCGTGTTGGCGGTTCAGCCCGCTCTCACCTCGCTGTTTGCTTCACTGGGGCCGGATATCGCGATCGCACCGCCCGAAGCGCCTCTCCCCCCGTCGACCTCACCTGCCCGCTGATGTCGTTGCCGCACAAACTCGGCGCGACGATCGAAAGCATTCCGGCGGACGTGCCGTACCTGGAGGCGTCGCCGAAGATCGCTGCGGTCTGGGGCGAGCGTGTGGCGGCGATGGTGCCCGGTTTGCGCGTCGGGCTCGCGTGGTCCGGCAATCCGCAGCATGCGAACGATTGGGTTCGCTCGATCCCGTTCGAGAAGTTTCATGCCATCGTCGATACGACGGGCGTCGGTGCCGTCGGCATCCAGAAGGATCTGCGGGCGTCGGACGCGGCATCGTTTGCTGCGTCCGGCGTCGCCGACGTTCGCGCTTTCTTAACGGACTTCTCCGAGACGGCGGCGCTTATCAGCCAACTCGATCTCGTGATCACCGTCGATACGGCGTTGGCGCATTTGGCCAACGCGTTGGGCAAGCCCGTGTGGGTGCTGCTTTCGGCCATTTCCGATTGGCGATGGCTCGACGGTCGGGACGACAGTCCGTGGTATCCTACCGCCCGGTTGTTCCGGCAGCGATCGCTCGGCGATTGGACGGCCGTTTTGGCGGACGTCACGTCGGAACTCGCCGCACTCGTAGCGCGCAAGCGGTCAAGCCAATAGGGTCGCGAACCGCGCGCGCATTTCATCCGTATTGGCGCGAACCTTCGCCTTGTAGGCCGCGACGCTGTCCCGATCGACGTTCCAGAACATGTTCTCCGGGAACGTCTGCCCGAAGACGTCGATCAGCATCGAGCGGAACTTGCCCGACGGCGCGCGGTCCGGCGTCTCGCGTTGTTCAACGTAGCCGACTTGACGGGCGCTCGTCAGCGCGCACAGCAAAGGATGCAGCCGTTCGGAAAAGACACGCGTGTAACGCTGAATTTGCTGGATCGTTCGATCCATCGGCAGATCATTCAGGATGCCGGGGCCGATCCTCAGCGGCTGCTCCAACGACGGCACGGCAAGCGGGAACGCATTGATCGAGATGCGTCGTCGAGGCGGCGTCGCAATAGCTGCAGAGTATCGGCTTTCCGGTACGTGCAAAGGCCGCAAAAACCTGGTCCGGCTTGTAGAGATATTCCCAGACGCCGAGCATGACGACGAGGTCGGCATTCTCGACGGCGGCATCGGGCGGCGGCTGCGTGTTGAGATCGGCGACGATCGTGCGCTCGTCCCTAGCGACGACGTCGCTCGGCTGGTACGCGCAGCCGAAAGGCAAGTACCGCTCGAGCTTCATCGCGCCGCAGCCGATGTCTAGAACGCGCGTGCCTGCACGTATCAGGTCTGCGGCGAGGACGGAACGCGCCTCCCAAGACGACTCAAGCTGCTTGGGGTCCGACCAGCGTGCGACGTCGGTCTGGCGCGCTTCGATGACTTGCTTGCGGCGCTCGGTCTCGCTCATCGGCCTTGTCAAATCGACGGTGGCTTTTCTTAGCGGCTGGCCCCCGCGTTTCCAACCGCGTCTCACAAAGAAGAAAGGCGCGGAACCAACGGTCCCGCGCCTTT
>QKCS01000304.1 GCA_003246795.1 Alphaproteobacteria bacterium | reverse complement strand
ATACACGCTCGGCATTGGCCACTCTCCTCGCCCATGCCATCATTGATCCCATGGGGGATATCGAAGCCGTCACGACGATCCTCAACGCGTTGGGGCTGTACACAACGATCGGCGCCGTGTTTGCGATCGCGTTTCTGGCGCTCGGCCTTGCGCGCATCGACCATGGCGCGAAGGGCGCAGGTTTCGTCTTTCGCCTCATGATCTTGCCTGGGCTTATCGCTCTCTGGCCGGTGATGCTCGTCCGCTGGATCGTCGGCGGCCAGCCGCACGGAGGTTGATCATGCGGCTTTGGCAACGACGGACACACCCTTGGATCTGGCTGCTGGTCGCGGTTGCGGTCGCCGTGGTACTTGCGGCGCTGGTCCAGCACGACCCCTCGCTACTCGACCTAAGGTGAGGCGATGGCGGCGACCTACAAGCCCGTCCTTTGGAACAGACACAAGCGCGTCTATGACGTCGTCATAGGTGTCGGCATCGCGCTCTATCTTGCGATCTTCATCGCCGTCGGCATGTCGACCGCCGACAGCGCCAACACGTCGATCGAAATCCTGGCCATCAGCGCGCTCGGCGCCTGCGCGTTCTTCATGCTGCACGTGGTCTTGGCGATCGGGCCGTTGGCGCGTCTTTCGACGACGTTTCTGCCCCTGCTCTACAATCGCCGCCATCTCGGCGTCAGCCTGTTTGTCGTCGCCGCAGCGCATGCGACGTTCGCGACCGTCTGGTACCACGGCTTCGGCGTCTTGAATCCGCTGGTGTCGCTCTTCGTCTCGAACCCGCGCTACGACGCGATTGGTTCGTTTCCCTTCGAGTCGCTGGGCGCCGTCGCTCTCGTGATCCTCTTCCTCATGGCCGCGACCAGCCACGACTTCTGGCTGAACAACCTTTCGCCCGCCGTCTGGAAGACGCTGCATATGCTCGTCTACATCGCCTACGGCGCAGTGGTTCTGCATGTTCTTCTCGGCGCGGCGAGCGGACATGGCGGAAGCCCGCTTTATGTCTGGGCCGTCGTCGTCGGCTTCGTGATCATCGCAGGCCTGCATCTCGGCGCGGCGATCGCGCAAGGCGGACGCGACCGGGCGCAGCGGAGCGCACCCAAGAACGATTGGATCGACGCCGGCCCGGCCGACGCAATCCCCCAAAGGCGCGCACGCATCGTGATCGCGCCGTCCGGCGCGCAGATCGCGATCTTCCGCTATGATGGCAGGGTGTCGGCCGTCTCGAACGTCTGTGCCCATCAAATGGGCCCGCTGGGCGAAGGGTGCATCGTGGACGGCCTCGTCACCTGTCCCTGGCACGGCTGGCAGTACGATCCGGCAACCGGCCGCTCGCCGCCGCCCTACACGGAACGCGTCGAAACCTTCAATGTCCGCATCGAGAACGGCCGAATCCTTGTCGACCCGAAGCCCAACGCCAAAGGCGCGCCGGCAACGCCGGCCGCGATCGGGTGAAGCATGGCCGCGAAACAGAGCGAATTCTATGTGGGTTATCTCGCGGTGCCGCCCCGCCTCAAATGGGCGATCGGCGCGCTCGTCATCCTTTTGCTTGCGCTCGTCGCGTTCGACGCTTGGCTTGTCGCGACGCTCCAGCCCGATGCGGGCGACGGCCGTTGGGCCGACGCCCCGACGGAGTTTCGCGGCACGCTCGACCGCACCCCATACCCAACGCTGCGTGTGGCCACCGACGCCGGAACGCGGACATATGTTCTGGTTTCCGATGAAAAGCGTGGGGCAGAGGCCGTGCTGGGGGACATCCCCGCTGGCGCCTCGGTCCGGGTTCAAGGCTACGAGATCGAACGCGCCGCCGTCGGCATGATCCAATTGGCGGCGACGGACGTTGCCGTCGACAACGCCCCGGCGATTCCGGCAGCGCCGCTCGAAGTGCACGGACGAGCTACGATCGACGGCGAGATCGTGGACTCGAAATGCTGGCTGGGCGTCATGCGGCCCGGCGAAGGCCACATCCACAAGGCTTGCGCATCGCTGTGCATCCGCGGCGGCATTCCGCCGATGTTCGTCACACGGACGTCCGATGGCCCCCAAGTGATGCTGTTGACGCTCTTCGACGGCCGCCCGGTCCCACCGGATGCAATCCTGGACGTCATTGCCGATCCGGTGCGGCTCTCGGGAATCGTCGAAAAACACGGCGACATCTACCATTTCAAGGTCGACCTATCGACGTTGGCCCGGACCGAGTAAACCATAGACACGACTTGTGACGGTTCGCCATTGACCTCGCGGCGAAAGACAAGAAGCTAGGCAGCGATTCCGAACTCTGGGTTCGACGGAATGCGACGCGTTCGATACGTCCTCTTATTCGCCGCGCTGGCCTTGGCCGGCTGCGGCGACAGCACGCCGAGACGGCAATCCGCCGGCGCCAGCAAACCGGTCCGCGTCGCCTGCACGACGCCGGATCAAGCGGGCCAAAAAGCCCGCGACGTCACACGCAAACTCGCCGAAGCGCGGAAGCAGGGCACGATCACGCAAGATGAGTTCGTCGCCTACAATACGACCTTGAGCGACGGCTTCATCGCCTGGTCCGAGCGCCAGGATCTCAACGCCTACTGCGCCACGCTCCACCGCATCGTGGTCGACGCTGCGCTCGAATAGCCATCTGGGATTTGACGACAGGATGCGGGGTGCGGCGATGGCGCCGTCGACCCATCCTGCGCATCGTCAAACCGAGGACGAACAAGATGACATTCCGCATCACGGGTCTCGAACCCTCTCAATTCGAACATCTGTTCGGGCTCAATGGCGAGGCGCTGGCGGCCCATCGCGCCCGGCGCTACGTCGCCGACGAAAAGCCCGGCTTCCCCTGCCGCGTCACGCTTGAGGACGCCGAGCCCGGCGAAACTCTCCTGCTCGTGCCCTACCGTCACCAGACCTCGGCGACGGCGTACGCGGCCGAAGGCCCGATCTTCATCCGTGAAGGCAAGGCCGCGCGGTCGGAATGGATCGACGAAATCCCCGATCAACTGAAAGCGCGCCTCATTTCGCTGCGCGCCTACGATGCGGAAGGGTCGATGATCGACGCCGACGTCGTCGACGGCGCGGACCTGAAACCGTTGATCGAACGCTTCCTCGCGAACCGCGAGACGAGCTTCCTGCACGCGCATTTCGCGCGCCGCGGCTGCTACGCCGCACTCATCGAACGACAGTGACCCGCCTCACTCGGCGTCATGGAGAATGACGCCGAGTGTATAGCGCTCGCCGCGCGTCACGGTGCTCACGCCGTGGCGCATCGCCACGCGCGAAAATCCCCGCGCCGATCTGACCGGCCTGTGATTGACCGCAAAGATCACCATGTCGCCCTGAACGAGCGGCACGACTTCGGCCCGCGTCTGCTTTCGAGGCGCGCTTTCCGTCAGGACGAAGGCGCCGCCATCGAAGTCGCGGGCCGGCGCGCTCAACAGCACGGCCGCTTGAAGCGGGAACTGCACGCCGCCGTAGAGATCCCGATGCAGTCGGTTGAAGTCGCCGGCGCCGTATTTCAGGAGAAGCGGCGTCGGTCGCCGCTGCCCTTGCGCATGGCAATTCCGAAGAAATCCCGCGTGCGTCGCCGGATAACGAGTATCGGTCCCCAGCGACGCCATCCATTCGTTTGCGAGCGGCGCAAGGCGCTCGTAGAGCGTCGTCCGCAACCGCTCAACGAAGCTTGGCAACGGGTAGCTGAAGTACTGATATTCGCCGAGACCAAACCCATGCCGCGCCATGACAACCCGGCTGCGAAAGAGGTCCGTCCGCGCGTAGAGGGCGCGAACCTCCGCGCAATCGTTCGCATCGAACACCGTGCGGACGACGGCAAACCCCGTGTCGTTCAACAATTGCGTAGTCGCCGTCCAATCGGCGCGCGCGACCCGTTCCACGACGTCGCGCGGCATTTCCGTGACCAATGCGGACATGCTAATCGACCGACTCCTTCGCCAACAGCGCCTTCTTGCGCCGCGTACCAAAGTGATAGCCGCCGAGACCACCGTCGCTCGCCACCACACGGTGGCAGGGAATCGCAACTGCGATCTTGTTCGCGCC
>QKCS01000229.1 GCA_003246795.1 Alphaproteobacteria bacterium | reverse complement strand
GGCTGTCGGCGTCGAGATCACGAACAGCATCTCGGGCCGTTGGCGGCGCACCGGCGGATCCGGTTTCGCCGTCACGGCATGGGCGTTGTGGAACGGGCAAGGCTTGTTCGCGCGCCCGGGCGCGATCCAACAAGCCGCAAACGAACTGGGCAGCGGCCGGTCGTTGGTCTTGGGCGTGCTGGGCCACGCGACGATCATGACGACGATGCGCTATTCGCTTGGCCCGAACGGCGCGCCGCGTCTCGGTCGTCGTGCGCGACCCTTGGCCCGGCAATCCGGCGCGCCGCACCCTCACCGCGCAAGAAGCGATGAGCGCGACGTTCCTGGCTTCGGTCTGCGTCGCCTGATCCGCGCCGTCAGTTCGTGTAGTCGGCCACGAAAGCGGAAATCTCTTTGCGGTCCTTCACGCACGCGCCTCCGGCGCCCAGCTGCGCGCGGTAGAACGGAAGACCCGATCCCGCCGATTGGAATGGATCCCTGAAGCGCATGTGCGCGGGCTTCGCGTCGCGCGCTTGCGCGTCGGCCTTCTCGCCGTCCGCCGCTTCGAGCGCGAGCATAAGTCGCTTGCCGTCGGCGACCGCCTGAAACGCGACCGGGCGCGGGTTGAAGTTCAGCACCCAAAGGCAATTGTCGTAGGTCTTGAACAAGATTGGCGGACACGCCTCGCCGCATGCCGGGGGCGGCAGCGTGGTCCCCGGCGCCACGGATGCAGCCGCGGCGGGCGCGGCGGCAGCAACTTGAACCGGCTTCGGCCGCAGCGCGGGCTGAGCCGGCGGCGCGGCGGGCTTGACGCGCGGCGTCACAACGGCCGGGATCGCGGTTTCCACCTGCGCGACCGACGTCATGGGTTTGTTGCGCGGCATCGGCGGCGCCTTCGCGACAGCCTCCTCATCGGGAATCGCGGCCAGCACTGCGAAGCGCGCGTCATAGCGCGGATCGTTCTTGCCTTTGACGATGCAGAAGGCCTTGTCCGTTTCCTTGAACGCTTCGCCGGAGCCCAAGACGGTCGCCATGCGCGCCTCGTCCTTGGCGATCAGCGAAAAGCGCACAGCGCGCTTGCCCGCGTTCGTCCACGCGCATCCGTCGTCGCTGACCTTCATGACGGTGCAGGCGTCGCCCGTGCAAGGCGCCTCATCGGCGCGGGCGGCCATCGCCGTTGCCGCGGCCAGAGCACCTGCAAAGACTGGCAGAAATCTGCGCACGGAAAGTTGTCCCGATTCAGTCCTCAACGCAGATTACGCTAGACGGGGCTTCGGATGAAGGCCCTCGAAGCCCTCAATGCGCTCTTCATTGAGCCGGCACAGACCCATGCCGAAACCGCACGCCGCGCTTGATGCCGTGGACAGTCGCGGCAATCGCGAGACACACGGCAAGAGTTGAAAGCGTTTCGCACCACCAAGCGGGATGGGCAAAACCCGGCCGCACGAAATACGCGTCACGCAGGTCGGGCATCACTTGGAACATCCAGGCTGTGTAAGTCGTCTCGGCATAGATCACGGCGACGGTTCCGACAACGGCCACAAAAGGCAGATCGCGCCATCGCCTCATAAGAAGCCCGCCGGCGACGAGAACGCCGATCACTGCGAAACTGAGTGCAAGTGCAAAGGCGGGATGGCAGTTGCCAAAGCAACTGACGGGAACGATGTCGACGGCTGGAGCCGTCATCCCGTCTCCACAGCGATCGCCTTGCGCACGGCCGGCCGTTCGACCATCCGCCGCCGGTGATCGGCGAGTTTCGGGAAGCGCGCCGGGTCGACGCCGTCGACCTCCCACCACTGCGCGATGGTGAAGAGGTAGGGATCGCTGATCGTGTACATGTCGCCGAACACCCACGGCCCCGCGAACATCGTGCGTTCGATCAGGTCGAAGCATTCGCCGACCGACTGCGGCACCTTGGCGCGCATCGCCTCGTGCGCCGCCGGATCGTCCGCCCAGCGATAGCCGCGCATGCGGTGCGCGTGCGCGACGTGCACGGTCGAGCAGAGATACGAGTTGAACGCCTGCACCTGGGCCAGCGCCCACGGATCGTCGAGCGGCGCAAGCCGCGCTTCGCGATAGAGCTGCGCCACGTAGAGCAGCATCGCCGGCGTCTCGGTCAAGACGCCTTTGTCGGTGACGAGCGACGGCACCCGCCCCTTCGGATTGATCGAAAGGTAGGCCGCGCTGCGCTGTTCGTTCGCCGAGAAATCGACGCGCTGCGTCTCGTAGGTCGCGCCCGCTTCTTCGAGTGCGATATGCGTGGCGAGCGCGCACGTGTGTGGGGCGTAGAAGAACTTCATGGCGGGCCAGGATAGCACGCGCCGCCCATGGCCGCCATGCGCCGTTCGGCGCCCGTCGCGGCGGCGACCGCAGGCGCACACCGTGCGCAAAGACTTTGCATCTTTTCGAACATGCGCTATATGTCCGCTCAGACGCACGGTGTGCGCACTCGTACGGGCCACGCTCCCGCCAACCTGAAGATGAAGAAGGAGAACCCAAATGAGCAAGGTCTCCCTGTTCGGCCGCAGCCTGTCGGCCCACACCCCGCAGCCGCGCTATGCCTATCGCGTGTCGTTCGGCGGCTCCGTCCGCGTCACGACCGACCCGATCGAAGTCGCACGCATCCGGTGCGCCTATCCCTCGGCGCAAGTGCAGGTCGTGCGCGTCGGCTGATCGCGCCGACATGATGACGACGAAGGGCGGGTCCTCCACGGGCCCGCCCTTTTTTTGCAGCGCCGCGACGGCCGCGCCCGTGCTATCAGTCGCACGCTCTCAACGGTCCAAGGACACGCGGCATGTACAACGTCTCGCTCACCCAATCGTTCTTTCCGGCGGTACGAGAGTCGTCGCTAGAGGAAATCACCATCGGCGAGGCGCTGCGCCGCCAGGCGAAGACGCGGCCGGAAGCGCCCGCCCTGAAGGAACTCGGCTACGACGGCGAGATCGCCCGCACTTGGACCTATGCCGAACTCTTGGCCGACGCGGAGAAGCTGGGTCGCGCGCTCGCCCAGCGCCACACGAAGGGCGCACGCATCGCGGTCTACGCGAACAACGTGCCCGAATGGGTGCTCCTGGAACTCGGTGCGGCGTTCGCGGGTCTGACGCTCGTCACGGTCAATCCCGCCTATCAAAAGCGCGAGCTCAAATACGTGCTCGAACAATCGCGGGCGGAAGGCATCTATTACGTCGAAGGGTTCCGCGGCAACCCGATGAAGGCGATCGCCGACGAGGTCTGCCGCGAAATCCCGGCGATCAAGCACCGCATCGTTATGTCCGACCACGCAGCCTTCTACGACGGCCACGACCGCGGCGCGTTGCCATCCGTGTCGCCGCACGACGTCACGCAGATCCAATACACATCCGGCACGACGGGTTTCCCCAAGGGCGCGCTCCTGCACCACCATGGGATCGTCCAGAACGCGGCCGACATAGCCGCCCGCGTCGACCTGAAGGCGGGCGACGTCTTCGTGCACAACATGCCGCTCTTCCACACCTCCGGCTGCGCCATCTTGGTCTTGGGCAGCATCGGCGTCGGCGCAACCATGCTGCTCGCTCCCGCCTTCGACCCCGCGATGATCGTCAAGGTGGTCGAGCGCGAGCGGGCGCGCTTCGTCCTCGGCGTGCCGACGATGCTGTTCGCGCTCGTCGACGAAGCCGTGCGCAGCGGGCGCGATGTCGCTTCCGTCGAACGCATCATGTCGGGCGGCGCAATGGTCGCGCCCGAACTTGTCAAGAAGGCGCAAGCCGTCTTCGGTTCGGTCGTACAGATCATCTACGGTCAGACCGAGACCTCGCCCGGCATCACGCTGGCCTGGCACGACGATTCGGTCGAGGACCTGACCCAGACGATCGGCCAGCCCCTGCCCAACATGGACGTCGCGATCCTCCATCCACAGACGAACGAGATCCTGCCCGTCGGCGAGCAGGGCGAGATCTGCACGCGCGGCTATCACGTGATGACGGGCTACAACGACAACCCGGAAGCGACCGCCAAGACCATCGACGAGGACGGCTGGCTGCACACCGGCGATCTCGGGCGCATGGACGCACGCGGCTACTTGA
>QKCS01000310.1 GCA_003246795.1 Alphaproteobacteria bacterium | reverse complement strand
GCGTGGGCTTGTCGGCGTCCGCGGCGCAGCGGCGCGTCAACAGACTCAAGGACGCGAAGGTGATCCGCCAGGAAGTGGCCGTCGTCTCGCACGAGGCCGTCGGGCGGCCGTTCCTTCTGATCGTGCAAGTCAAAGTCGAGAACGACCACGAGCCCGAGGCGACGAACTTCATGCGCCGCCTGCAAGACGCGCCCGACGTGATGCAGTGCTACTCGTCACCGGACAGGCCGACTACATCCTCGTCTGCACTTTCAAGGACATGAGCGAGTACGAAGCGTTTTCGCAAACAATGTTCGTCGAAACGCCCAGCGTCGTCCGATTCCAGACCAACGTCGTCATCAGTCCGATGAAGATGACGTTGCAGGTGCCAGTGGAATAGAGCCAGCCGGCGGTTACGGAGACGCCGGCCGGTGGTCGAGCTGCTTCAGCGCTTGATCGAACCCGCAAGCTGCTTTTGAAGTCCTTCGCCGTACGGCGCGCGCATGTTGGCGAGCTGCTTCTCGACGAAGTTCGACGTCGGCTGTTGATAGATCGCCTTGCGGTGACTGAACTGACGGAAGCCATCGATGCCGTGATATGAGCCCATGCCGGACGGGCCGACGCCGCCGAAAGGCAGATCTTCCATCGCCACATGCATGACGACGTCGTTGACGGTGACGCCGCCCGACGTCGTGCGTGTCAGCACGCGCTGTTTCTCGTCGCCCTCCTCGCCGAAGTAGTAAAGGCCCAAGGGGCGCGGCTTGGCGTTCACGTAGCTGATCGCCTCTTCGACCGACTTGTAGGTCTTCACCGGCAGAACGGGGCCGAAGATCTCGTCCTGCATCACTTTCATGTCGTCGGTCGGATCGAGAATGATCGTCGGCGCGATCTTGTGGTACGGCTGCTGACGCAAGTCTTCCTTCGCCGGGTTGATTTCGACGACCTTGGCGCCCTTGGACTTGGCTTCATCGATGTAGCCGTGCAAGCGGTCGTAATGGCGCTGGTTGATGACCGATGTGTAGTCGGGGTTGTCCTTCAGCGTCGGGTACATGCGCGTGACGGCGGCCGTCGCCTTCGTCACGAACTCGTCGCGCTTGCTCTCCGGCAGGAAGACATAGTCGGGCGCGAGGCAGATCTGACCCGCGTTCAACGTCTTGCCGTTCATGACGCGGTTTGCCGCGAGTTCCATGTTGGCGTTTTCGCCCACGATCACCGGCGACTTGCCGCCGAGTTCGAGCGTCAGCGGCACGAGGTTCTCCGCCGCCGCGCGCATCACGTGATACGCGATCGAGGTCGCGCCCGTGAACAACAGGTGGTCGAAGGGCAGACGGCTGAAGGCTTCGCCCACGTCCGGACCGCCGACGCAGACGGCGATTTCCGATTCGTCGAACGCCTTCTTGAACATCCGCATCATCAGCTCGGACGAAGCGGGCGTGAATTCCGATGGCTTGATCATGCAGCGGTTGCCCGCCGAGAGGACGCCCGCAAGCGGCGCGAAGGTCAGGTTGACGGGGAAGTTCCAAGGGGAAATGACGCCGACGACGCCCAAGGGCTGGTAGTGGACTTCGGCCTTTGCGCCAAACCAACCCAGAATCGTAGGCGTCGGCTTGCGCTTTTCGACGCGCATCCACTTGCGCAGGTTCTCTTTCGCATGCTTCAGCGGACCGATGGAACCGGCCACGTCCGTGAACTTGCTCATCTGCGGCGAGCGGTTGCCGAAATCCTTGTTCAGGGCGTCGGCGATTTCTTCCTGATGGTCGACCAAGAGGCCGATGCAGCGGTCCAGCCGGTCGATGCGGACCTCCGCGGACGGCGGTCCGTCGTTCAGATACGCCGCACGCTGCTTGTCCAGGATCGCGCGCATTTGTTGGGCGGTCGCGGCCTTTGCTGAGGAGTCCATCACATTCATGGTCGTTTTCTCCGTGGCGGTTCCAGTATTTTGATGACGGTTTATAGACGAAAATGCCGTCATCCGGAAAACCTCCGGGGACGGACCGTTTTGGAGGACTTATGAGCTACGGCTTGGCCATCAAGGTCGAGGAAGGGCTGATCTTCGCCGCCGACAGCCGCACGAACGCGGGGCTCGACGAGGTGTCGGCGGCGCGAAAGGTCCACGTGTTCGAGCGGCCGGGCGAGCGATGCCTCTATCTGATCGCGTCAGGCAACCTTTCGCTTTGTCAGGCCGTCGTCCAACGTCTTAACGCGGAGCTAACGGCCAAGCGGCCTGCCAAGGCGCCGGAACGGTCTCTCCTAAAGGCCGAGACGCTCTACGCCGGCGCCGAGATCGTGGGGCAGATCCTTCGCGAGGTCGAGCGGGGGGAGGCCCCCGCCCTTGCCCGCCACAACGTCACCTTTGACGTTTCGTTCATCCTTGGCGGCCAGATCAAGGGCGAGCGGACGCGACTTTTCCTGATCTATCCACCTGGGAACTTCATCGAGGTCGCCGACGAGACACCGCACGTGCAGATTGGTGAGCGCAAATACGGTAAACCAATTCTTGACGCCCTCCTGACGTCACGCACGCCGCTTTCGACCGCCGCCAAGTGCGCGTTGCTGTCGTTCGACGCCGCGTTGCGCAGCAATGTCGGCGTCGGCATGCCGATCGACCTCATCGCATATCCCAAGGACTCACTGGTGGCGGGGACGACGCGGAAGATCGGCGCCGACGACCCCTACTTCCGCACGCTGCGCAGCCGCTGGGGCGAAGCGTTGACGCGCGCTTTCCAGGATCTGCCGGATCCGGAGTGGATTGTTTACCGTCTCAAATCAAAAGCACGCTGAACGCGAATATTAATCGAATTTTTGGGCGTGAATGCGACGATGCGCGCCGGAATTGGCAATGGGGTTGCCGGGCAGAAGCCCGCGCGGGCGCAAAAGGAGTCCATTCAGTGCACTACTGGGAGATGCCTGACCACGCCCGCGCGTTGAGCGAGCGCGCTCTCGAATTGATGCGTGAGTTCAAGATCGCGCCGACGCCGCCCAACTACGAGTTGTGGTTCAGCTACGCTTCGGGGAACAATCAAGAGCTGATCGAAGCGCTCGACGCGGCGGTGCAGACCGGAATCTCCGATGACCGGGTGCAGATGCGCGAGCTTCACCTGCGCTTCTTCGGCGGCAATCTGACCACTGCGATCGACGACATGGGCGCGAAGCTGCAGGAAGAACTGCAGAAGTTCGCGAAGGTGTTGGAGGGCGCCGGTCAGGACACCGCGACCTACGGCACGACGTTGAACACGGCCGCGCAACATCTGAACCACGGCGACGTCGGCAAGATCAAGGCCGTGATCGAGGGCGTGATCGCCGCGACGCGGGCAATCGAGGCGAAGCACAAGGTTCTGGAGGCGGATCTCAAGACGTCGAGCAGCGAAGTCGCCTCGCTGCGCCAGCGCCTCGAGAGCATCCGCGAAGAGAGCCGTCTCGACCCGCTGACGGGCCTGCTGAACCGCCGCGGGTTCGAAGAGCGCGTGGACGTCGCCATCCAACAGACAATCGAAGACGGCGGGCCGATGTGTCTTATGGTCGGCGACGTCGACAACTTCAAGAAATTCAACGACACATGGGGCCACGCGACCGGCGACCAAGTGCTTCGCCTCGTCGCGCAGTGCTTCAAGTCGAACACGAAGGGCCGCGACACGGCCGCGCGTTACGGCGGCGAAGAGTTCGTCGTCGCGCTGCCGCAGACTCCGATCGAGAACGCGATGACGGTCGCCGAGCACATTCGCCAGGCGGTCGAGTCGAAAAGGATCGTCAAGCGCGCGACCGGCGAGACGTTGGGCTCGATCACGCTGTCGATCGGCGTTGCGCAGTGGGTAAAGGGCGAGGCCATCGCCGACACGCTGAACCGCGCGGACGCGTGTCTCTATGCCGCCAAGAGCAAGGGCCGCAATTGCGTCGTCAACGAGAAGGGCGTTGACGCTACGGCACTGACCGCACGGGCGCGCGCCTAATCTTATTGCACTTGCCATGATCCTGTGGTGGCCTGACGCGGCAATGCATCAGGTCACCGAACCATGGCTTACGAAAACGTTCTGGTCGAAACGAAGGACGGCGTCGCGACGCTGACCTT
>QKCS01000153.1 GCA_003246795.1 Alphaproteobacteria bacterium | reverse complement strand
AACGGCCCTCGCGCCGCTCGCCGTCGCACCCGATCGTCAAAATCAGGGCATTGGCCAAGCGTTAACCCGTCACGCCATCGGACGCCTGCGGGACCGCGGCCACGACCTGATCGTGGTGCTGGGTCATCCGGCCTACTACGCGCGGTTTGGCTTTTCCAGCGTGGTGGCCAAGCTGTTGGACGCCCCCTATTCCGGTGATTCCTTCATGGCGCTGGAACTGGCGCCCGGGATGTTGGGAAACACGCGCTGGAGGGTGGATTACCCACGTGCTTTCTCAGACCTTTGAGCGGCCGATCGTTTGACAGATATTTTCAATTTCTGTTAAATATATCCATGGACAAGATGGCGAGCGACCAAGTCCCCCGTGCAGGCCGCGCCGCCGTCGCCTTTATCTTCGTCACGCTCATGCTCGACGTCCTGGCGATGGGCGTAATCATCCCCGTGTTGCCGAAACTGATCGAAGGCTTCATGGGCGCCGAGCACGCCGACGCCGTGCGCATCGGCGGAATGCTTGGTCTCGTCTGGGCAGTCATGCAGTTCCTGTTCACGCCGTTGCAGGGCGCCCTGTCCGACCGCTTCGGGCGCCGGCCGGTGCTCCTCATCTCCATGACGGGGCTGGGCCTCGACTACATTCTGATGGCGTTGGCGCCGAACCTCGCCTGGTTGTTCGTGGCGCGCGCCATTTCCGGCGCGACCGCCGCAAGCTTCGGTACGGCGAACGCCTACATCGCCGACGTCACACCCGTCGAAAAACGTCCGGCCGCGTTCGGCCTGATGGGCGCGGCGTTCGGCATTGGCTTCATCCTGGGCCCCGCGCTCGGCGGCTACGCCGGCAGCTTCGACCCGCGTTTGCCGTTTTGGGTCGCGGCAGGCTTGAGCCTCGTCAACGCGCTCTACGGATTCTTCATCCTGCCGGAATCGCTGCCGCCGGAACGGCGCAGCAAGACGCTGTCGTTCGAGAACGCGCATTTCTTCGGCTCGATGCGCCTGCTGATGTCGAACCCGCGTCTGATGGGCTTGGCCGTCGCGCAATTCTTCTACATGGTCGGGCACAACGTGTATCCGGCCGTCTTCGTCTGGTTCACGATGTACCGCTACGGCTGGAACGAGGCGACGAACGGATTGGCGCTCGCGGCGACAGGGGCCGCCAGCATCATCGTGCAAGGCGGACTGGTGGGACCGGTCGTCAAGGCGTTGGGAGCGCGGCGCTCAATCATCGTGGGACTGTCGTTCGGCATCACGGCATTCCTGATCTATGCGATCGGTCCGACCGACATCTCCGTCTGGATCGCAATCCCCATCGGCGCGCTCTGGGGCTTCTATGGCCCTGCCGCGCAAACACTGATGACCCAAAGCGTGAGCGCGACGGAACAGGGACGCCTGCAAGGCGCGCTCGGCAGCCTGATGGGTATCGCCTCGATCATCGCCCCGCCGCTCTACACGACGGCCTTCGCGCTGGCGATCGAGCACAAGAACGCCCTGCCCGCATTCCCCGTCTTGGGCGCGCCGTTCTTCATGTCAGCGTTCTTGCTCGTTTGCGCCCTCGCCTTCGCGTGGCGCGCCACCCAACGTCAGACAGCGCCGGTTTGAATCAAGGCCGCCCGCCCTGCGCGCTGCGCAAGGCGAAGAACTCGCGCCGCGTTTTGGGGCCGTAAGTGACGAAGCTCGGATCGCGTTCCTCGAGATAGGCTTGCTTCTCGCGTCCAAGCGCGTCGGATGCCGCACGCTTGCGCTGTTTCGGCACGTCGACGCCGTAGATCTTCGCCGCGTTGAACCCGAAGATCTTCGCCTTCAATTCCCGCGTCAGTTTCGGATAACCGTAGGTCTGCTGAAACGCGTCCGAAATCTGGAACGCGCGGAAGGCCTGAATCTGATCTTGCGGCGAGCCGTACCAGATGCAGTCCGTGCCCCACATGACGTTGTTCTCGCCGACATGCTTCAAGAGCTTGCCCCACACATGCGCGCCTTGCGCCGGATCGCGCGTCATCAGGATGCGCCATGTCGAGCCGAGCTCGCAGTAGACATTGGAATTCGGCGCCACGCCGTTGTCGACAAGCGACTTCACCAGCGCATCGACGCCCGCGTCGGCCTTCGCCGGATCATACGGCCCTTCCGTGCGCGCCATGTCATAGCCCGAGTGATAGAGCATGAACGTCATGTCGGGATAGCGCTTCGCGACGACGCCGATGTCCCGGCACGTCGAATGCTCGTACGACTGCCGCCCGAACGGCAGACCTTTGTGAACGCAGATGATCTTGATGCCCAGCGCGCGCGCCTTCTCAATGAAGGGAATGCCGTGCTGCTCGTCGTCGAGGAAGTAGCCGCGGCCGTCGGGGCCCCACTGCGTGTAGCTCTTCCACGCGATGATGCCCCACTTGTTTTTCAGCTCCTCCATCCGCTCCATGTCGCCCGGCAGGTTCGGATTGACCTTGCCGTGCAGAAAGAGCCGCTGCCCGTTGCCAAGCTTCTCGACCAGCGCCCGCGTCGCGTCCGCCTCTTCGATCGTCAGCGGCGCATCTTCGAACGTCGAGGGCACCATCGACATGACGGCGACCTGCGTGTCGGAGTCCAGGAACACATCCTTGATGTAGTTCTCGCCGTTGAAGCAGTTCACGTAGGCGTACTCGCCCTCGCCGATCTCATGCGCACACGCCGCGTTCGGAAAGTTCTTGAGACCCTGAATCCAAGGTGACTTCGGATTGCGCCAACGGCCGAGCGCGTTCACGTGATGGTTCTGAACGTCGAAGATGAATTCGTCGCCTTCGAGATTGGCGGCGGCCACATCCATGTCGACGCCCGCGACCTTCGGCAGATCGAAGAAGCCGCCCGTGCGCCCCTGGGCCGCGTGCGCCTCGTTGAGCGCCAGCAATGTCGTCGCCGCGCCGCACGTCGAGATCATGAAGGCGCGCCGCCCCATCCCGTGCCGCCGCGCGTTGTCGCTGACCGACGCATGCGCAAGCGCGATCGCCTTTTCCTGCGCGCCGTCGAGCGGCATCGGCACGTACTCGCCGTTTGACGTCGTGTCGACCTTGATCGGCAGTCTGAGACCCTCTGGGTCATGCCGGTATCTCATGATGCTCTCCCTCGTCCGCATGGGGGACTTTAGCCCAACTCACGCCCGGACATCCGCTCACGTTGACGTGGGGCCGCGTTCGCACTTGCCTTGACAGCGATCACGCCCGATCGCGATCCTTCCCATCGGACCCCGGGAGAACCCACGTGGCCGAACCGAAGACCAAGGCGACGAAGCAAAGCGTCGCCGCGTTCCTGAGGAAAGCGTCGGCCCAAAGGCGCCAGGACGCCGAAACGATAATCGCGCTGATGAAAGACGCGGCGAAAGCCGAGCCCGTGATGTGGGGCACGAGCATCATCGGCTTCGGCACCCACCACTTCAAATACGAGAGCGGTCGCGAGGGCGACTGGCCGATCGTCGGGTTGTCGCCGCGCAAACAGAACCTCGTCCTCTACATCATGCCGGGGTTCGCCGAATATCGGGATCTGCTCACAAAGCTCGGCCCGCACAAGACCGGCAAGTCCTGCCTCTACATCAAGCGTCTCAGCGATATCGACGTGCCGACCCTGCGGAAGATCGTCGTGAGGTCCGTCGCCAGGATGAAGAGGAAGGCGGCCGCGCGCTGAGCGGACGCGTCATTCCGGCGTCCCGCCCCGCATTTCGAGCCAGCACCACTCGGTCGAATGCTGCACCAGCACGATCGTCGGCACGCGCGCGAGCATGGGGTTGATGAGAAAAATGATCTGCCCCCGGCTCCGCTTCTCGTCGAAGATCGGCCAGCCGGTGTATTCGACTTCGATACGTTGGCCGTCGGCGGTCAAGCCCGGCGTGATCTGCCAAAGCCCGCACGGACGCGACAGCATGACGAAGATGGCGTCAAACGCCTCGCCCTTGATCGCCGGATCGACGAAGTCGAGATAGTCCAGCCCCGTCGCGTCGCGGCCCGAGAGGCGTGAGATGCCTTTGCCGGCGCGCACGAACTTCAGCGAAAAGGCTTCGCCGTCCGGATTCAGGATCGCCGTCCACGGCATCAG
>QKCS01000305.1 GCA_003246795.1 Alphaproteobacteria bacterium | reverse complement strand
AAAGGCCGCGCCCAACCGCAAACGCAGCAACAGCCTTATGGCCTCTTGCGTGATATTCTGGCATGGCGCTTTCAGATCGCTGACAGTGACAGCGCCGAAGATGCACGACAAAAACTGACGAACGCGATGTCGCCGCTGTTCGCTGGCGAAGGCGATGCGCCGATCCATATCCTTGGCCATCTGATCGGGCTCGACTTCTCGGGGAGCCCCCATCTGCAGGGCATCTTGGGCGACCCGCAGCAAGTGCGCACCCGCGCCTTCCACGCTGCGATGCTGCTCTTGCGCCGGATGGCGGCGACCGCGCCGATCATCCTCTTTCTCGACGACCTGCATTGGGCCGACGAAGGAACGCTCGATTTTCTGAGCCACTTGAGCAAAGCGACCGGCGACGTCGCAATACTGCTTGTCGCCCTCATGCGCCCGGCGCTCTTTGAACGGCGGCCGCAGTGGATCGAGACGGAGGCATCGGTCGGGCGCATTGATCTCGCGCCGCTTGGCCGCGATCAGACGCACGAACTCGCCGACGTTCTCTTGCAGAAGCTCAACGTCGTGCCGCCAGACTTGCGTGAACTCATCACGGCGGGCAGCGACGGCAATCCGTTCTTCATGGAAGAAATGGTCAACCTCCTACTTGATGAGGGCGCCATCGTTCCCTTAGCCGACGGCGCATGGCGGGTCGAACCGCAAAAACTGAACGCGGTGCGCGTGCCGGCGACCCTCAAGGGCGTACTTCAAGCACGCCTCGACGCGTTGGCCGTCGCCGAACGCGTCGCACTTCAGCAGGCTTCCGTTATCGGCTTCCTGTTCTGGGATCGAGCAGTGGCGGCCCTGGACCATCGATCGCTCGCGTCGCTTGATCCGCTGGCGCGCCGCGGCTTCGTTGTCGCGCAAGCCACGAGCGCGCTCGTCGATGCGCGCGAATTCACGTTCCAACACCACCTGCTACATCAATTCACGTATGACTCGGTGCTAAAGCGCGAACGGCGCGATTATCACGCGCGCGCCGCTGCATGGCTTACAGCGTTGGCCGACGAACGCGGGACCGAGCATCTGGGACTGACTGGTCAGCACTTCGAACGGGCTGGCGCGACAGTCGAAGCGGTCGACTATTATACTCGCGCCGCCGAAAGCGCTGCCGCGCGCGACGCGCGCGAGACGGCTTTCGATTTCGTCGCCCGCGCGCTCGCTCTCGCGCCGACGGGCGATCACGCAACTCGCTGGCGACTGTTCGCGACACGTGAGTCTTTGCTCGCTCTGCAAGAGGACCGCGCCAAGCATTTCGCCGAACTCGATTTGCTCGAAGCCGAAGCGAAGGCCCTGAACGACGACGGGAAGCGCGCGGAGGCACTCGCCCGCCGCGCTGACGCCCATTCGGGCGGCGGTGAGTATCAGAAAGCCGAAACACTGGCGCGTTGCGCGCTCACGATCGCGGAGCGCGCGGGCGCGACCGCGATCGCTGCCCGTCTCTACGGTCAATTGGCGAAAGACGTTCGCCGCATGGGCCGCTTCGACGAGGCGCGCCCGCTCGCGGAGAAGGGCCTGACGCTCGCCCGCGGTTTGGGCGATCGGGCCGTCGAAGCTGCGGCGATGAAATCACTGGGCTCAATCCTTAGCGAACAAGGCGACAGTCTCGTCGGCATGGAATTGACTCGAGGCGCGCTTGCCATCTTCCGCGAAACGGGGGACAGCGTGCGCGAAGCCGAAACGTACAACTCGCTCGGCGACAACTACATGCGCATCGGCGACTACCAAACCGCGCGCGAGCTACTCCACGAAAGCCTGCGCCTCGCCCGCGAACTCGGCTGGACTTTTACGGAGTCGGTCGTGCTGCTAAATCTCGCCGCGGTCGCCCATTTGTCGGGCGATCACGTAGGTGCTGTGGCTGATGCTGGTGCCGCGGTCAAGATCGCCGTCGCCAACAAAGCCCGCGATCTCGAAGCGGCGGCCCATCTACCTCTAGGTCTCGCAGAGATGGCCCTCGGACACCACGAAGCGGCGCGTACCGCCTTGACGCGCTCGCGCGACCTCTTCATCCAGAACAATGGCCCGCACCTCGCACTCGAGCCGACGGCGGCCTTGGGCTTGCTCAGCCTTGCCGAAGGCAACCACGCTGGCGCGCTCAAGGCGGCGAATGAGATTGCCGACCACCTAGCTCAAGGCCGCAACCTTGACGGTACTGAAGAACCGTTCCGCATCCGTCTGAGTTGTTATCAAGTGCTGAATGACCTCGGCGACGCACGCGCGAAGAGCGTGCTCGCCGACACCCACGCGGTCTTGCAAGCCCAGGCGGCCAGGATACTCGATGACGGTCTCCGTCGCCGTTTCCTGAATGATGTCGTCCACCACCGGGCTATCATCACGGCGTGGCAGAATGACCTCTCGAGAGGAATGCGGGCTTAATACTGCGTCTGCGAACATGGCAAAGCGCCGATTGACTGTCGTTTCTGAATGTGTAGAACAAAAGAAGAACGATGACAAGAGGCGCACACGATGGCCCGGCGGATTTCGAGCGGTCCGCGACTGGCGAATGAGCTGAAAGGACGGACGCTGCGCGAGGCGGTCGACCTAGGGATTTCCATCACGTTCTGCTGCGACGATTGCATTCGCAAGCGTTCAGGCCATGGCGCCAGACTTGCAGGATTAGCCCGAGGCGCTAGGAGGTTTACGAGTTCTGCTTATGCCCCGCGTTTTATCCCGCGACGAGCTTGTGCAGCTGCTGACCATCGGCATGGCAGCAGCAAACCGAAATCCGCCGGTCCTTCGTGGCAAGGCGTCGCCGCGCGATCCTTGGGAGCGCGACAAGTTCCGACACAACTTCGCGTCGTGGTTCGTCGAGACCTGCATCGAGGGGCATGGGCTACGGGTCGTTACGGATGGGCTCGATCCCAAGTCCCACCCGGTGATCGCGGCCCCGGCCCAACCTGGTGGTCGGTATGCTGACGCGCTGCCGGCGGGACAAGGCACACCGGCGCAACGCTTCGCCAACTGAGCTTCTGCAAATTGCGACAGCGAGAACGCCTGGGGTCAAGCCCGTGTGGTTCAGCCCGCAGACGACAGGCCCGCTTGTACGTGAGGCGCAACGGCACCTTGCGCAATTCGTATTGCTGCCCATCGCTGAAGTCGTCGCGCAAGAATGTTCGGAAAAATTCGGCGGCCCGGTCCCGCGGCCTTCATCGCCGAAACGATCTGACACTCAAGGAAGCGCGGACGCTTCGTACCAGGGACATAATGGACAGGAATCTCCTTCCGCTGTGCGGCTCGAAGAATTGTCCGCGGATGACATCCGACCACCGCCGCGGCTTCTTTGCCGGTCAGGAATTTTCGACAATCTTGCTCTTAGAATCGCACATCGCACGCCTTTTCGATTGGTGCGAAGCAGGCGAAACGAGTTGAAGAGATCGCTTTCAACCACGAGTCACCCGCTTCCAGTTGTTGGAAGTGTTGGTGGCGCTAGTGGTGCTGTTGCGCGTGAAGCCTGCGTTACAAGAAACCAGCGCGAGCTATGTCACAGACTTCTTGGAGTGCACCGTCGTTGTTCGACCAAACATCGGGCACTCGACTAAGGCGGCTTTTACGAGATGCGGCGCCGATCGGCCCGTTCTCAATCGAGAACATGTCGGAACCCAATGCGCGAGACAAGGAAAAACGGTGGTTCGGAGGCTTCAATAGGCTCCCAGTCCACAATGGTTCGCCGCAGTACACGCCAGTACCCAACGTCAAACCTACAAGCTCGTTAGCGCGCTGCGCCTCGATCCTTGTTCGAGCCCGGCAGCGACTTCAATTTCGGCAAGAGCGCGCCCTCGGCAAGCACTTGGAAGGTGCATGATAGGTAATCTTGCGGCGCGCATGAGCGCTTACCAGCGTCCGCCACAATCGATCAACTCGTGGCCCTTGACTAGCCCGTTAGAGGGCAATCACGTCGATCGCACGCGTGTACGAAAACCACGTAAGGGCGGAATTTCGCGCGATCACTTCCGCATATACAGCTTCTCGCGCAGCCATGCCGCCAACGCTTCCGCCTTCTCGCCGTCGTACCATTCGGCGATCTT
>QKCS01000203.1 GCA_003246795.1 Alphaproteobacteria bacterium | reverse complement strand
GACCCCAGCCAGAACTTCGGTTTCCGCCTGCACGGCGACGCGCCGTCGGCGCCCCAGCCGACGGCAAAGGCCGAGCCCGCCGAAAAGTCGGAGGCCTTGCCCGCGCCGCCAGCGCCGTCCGCCGCGCTGGAAGCGCCGAAATCCGATCAGCCCACCGTCGTCAGCCTCGACAAGTTCCGCAAGAAGTGAACCTCACGCGGCCGGAGACCCATGATGACCGCCACCCGCACCGAAACCGACACCTTCGGCCCCATCGACGTGCCCGCCGACAAGTATTGGGGCGCGCAAACGCAGCGCTCGCTCGAGAACTTCAAGATATCGAGCGAGCGCATGCCGATCCCGCTGATCCACGCCTTCGGCGTGATCAAGAAGGCCGCGGCGCTGACCAACATGGCGCTCAAGGAGATCGATCCGAAAATCGGCAACGCCATCGTCAAAGCGGCTGACGAGGTCTTTGCCGGCAAGCTCGACGATCACTTCCCGCTCGTCGTCTGGCAGACGGGCTCCGGCACGCAAACGAACATGAACGCGAACGAGGTCATCTCGAATCGCGCCATCGAGATCCTGGGCGGCGAGATGGGCACGAAGAAACCCGTCCATCCGAACGATCACGTCAACCGCAGCCAGTCGTCGAACGACAGCTTTCCGACCGCGATGCATATCGCGACGGTCTTGGAGATTCATCGCCGGTTGATGCCCGGTCTGCGCCGCCTGCACGGCGCGCTGCTGTCGAAAGCGCACGATTTCGAGAAGATCATCAAGATCGGCCGCACGCATCTGCAGGACGCGACGCCGATCACGCTGGGCCAAGAGTTTTCCGGCTATGCCCGCCAGGTCGAACTCGCGATCGAGCGCGTGGTCTCGTCCCTGCCCCGCCTCTATCCGCTGGCGCAAGGCGGCACCGCCGTCGGCACCGGTTTGAACGCGCCCAAAGGCTTCGCGGAACGCTTCGCCGACGAAGTCGCCAAGATCACCGGCTATCCGTTCGTCACCGCGCCGAACAAGTTCGAGGCGCTGGCCGCGCACGACGCGATGGTCGAGTTCTCGGGCGTCCTGAACACGATCGCGGCCTCGCTGTTCAAGATCGCAAACGACATCCGCCTCTTGGGTTCGGGCCCGCGCTCAGGTCTTGGCGAGTTGATCTTGCCCGAAAACGAGCCCGGCTCTTCGATCATGCCGGGCAAGGTGAACCCGACCCAGGCCGAGGCGCTGACCATGGCCTGCACGCAGGTCATGGGCAACAACGTCGCCGTCACCGTCGCGGGCAGCCAGGGCCACATGGAGCTCAACGTCTTCAAGCCCGTGATCATCCACAACGTGCTGCATTCGATCCGCCTGATCGGCGACGCGGCGATCAGCTTCACCGATCACTGCGTGGCAGGCATCGAGGCAAACAAGAAGCAGATCGACGACCTGATGCACCGCTCGCTGATGCTGGTGACCGCGCTCGCCCCCAAGGTCGGCTACGACAACGCGGCCAAGATCGCCAAGACCGCCCACAAGAACGGCACGACCTTGCGCGAAGAGGCGGTGAAAACCGGTCTCATCACCGGCGAGGAGTTCGACCGCATTGTCCGCCCCGAGGACATGATCGGCCCGAAATGACGGCGAAAAAGCTCAAACGCTCCGTCACGCTCTCCGGACACCGCACGTCGATCTCGCTCGAGACGGAGTTTTGGCGGGCGCTGGCGGAGATCGCCGCCGAAACGAAGCGCCCTTTGGCCCGCCTGATCGACGAGGTCGACAAACGCGAAGGCCGCGATAAGAATCTGTCGAGCGCACTGCGCGTGTTCGTGCTGGCGCACTATCGCGCCAAGAGGGGATGACATGGCCGACGTCGTGAACTTGAACCGGTTTCGCAAGGCCCGCGCCAAGGCCGCGGCCGCAAAGACGGCCGAGAACAACCGCGTCAAACACGGCACGCCCAAGGCGCTGCGCAAACAATCCGACACCGAACGCAAACGCGCCGCGCAAGAGATCGAAGGCAAGCGCCTGGAGGAAGACGCGGCCGGCAAAGGCGAAAACGAAGAATGACCGACGGCCCCTATCGCGGCCTGAAGGTCGTCGACCTCACGCGCGTTCTGGCCGGTCCCTACTGCACGATGATGCTGGCCGACATCGGCGCCACGGTGATCAAGGTCGAAGCGCCGAAGACCGGCGACGACGCGCGCCACATCGGCCCCTTCATCAAAGGCAAGTCGGCCTACTTCATGTCGCTCAATCGCGGCAAACATTCGATCGCGCTCGACCTGAAAGCGAAGGACGATCGCGCGATCTTCGAACGCCTGCTCGGCGAAGCCGACATCCTGGTCGAGAACTATCGCGGCGGCACCATGGAAAAGCTCGGCTACGACTGGCCGACGCTGCACGCGCGCTTTCCAAAGCTGATCTACGCCGCGATCTCGGGCTTCGGCCACACCGGCCCGTACAAGACGAAGCCCGCCTACGACATGGTCGTCCAGGGCATGGGCGGCGTGATGAGCCTGACCGGCCATCCCGGCGGCCCGCCGACGCGCGTCGGCACCTCCGTCGGCGACATCACCGCCGGGCTCTTCGCGCTCTCCGCCATCGGCGCGGCGCTCTATCACCGCGAGCACACGGGCGAGGCGCAAAAGATCGACGTCGCCATGCTCGACGCGCAAGTCGCGATTCTCGAAAACGCGATCGCCCGCTACGTCGCGACCGGCAAGGCGCCGGGCCCCATCGGCGCGCGCCATCCCTCGATCACGCCGTTTGCGGCCTTCGCGACCGGCGACCATCCCATCATCATCGCCGCAGGCAACAACCCGCTGTTCGCCCGCCTGTGCGCGGCCATCGGCGCGCCTGCCCTGAGCGACGATGCGCGTTTCAAGACGAACGATCTGCGCAACGAGAACCACGCGGCGCTCGCCCAAGAGTTGGAGCGCACGCTGAAAACGAACGGCGCGGCGCACTGGCTTGGCCTGATCGAGGCGGCCGGCGTGCCGTGCGGCCCGATCAACGACGTCGCCCAGGTCCTCGCCGATCCGCACGTCCAGTCGCGCAACATGGTCGTGACGATGGAAGACGCCGACGCGGGCACGCTCAAGCTCGCCGGCAACCCGATGAAACTGTCCGCCTTCGCCGACCCGAAAACGCGCCCGCCCGCGCCGAAACTCGACGAAAAAGGCGGGGAAATCCGCGCAAAAGGCTTCAAAGCGGTTGGGGATTGAGCCGCGCCGAACGTGCTAGTGTCCTTTGACTCATGACCCAGCCGTCGCTCGTCCACCCGCCCGCGTCCGCGGACCCGCCCTATTTGCGCGGCCTCAACGAGGCTCAGCGCGAGGCGGTTCTGACGCTTGACGGCCCGGTCCTCGTGCTGGCGGGCGCCGGTACGGGCAAAACGCGCGTGCTGACGACGCGCCTCGCCCACCTCATCGCCTCGCGCAAGGCTTGGCCCAGCCAAATCCTCGCCGTCACGTTCACGAACAAAGCCGCGCGCGAGATGATCCACCGCACGGGCGAACTCATCGGCGGCATGGTCGAAGGCATGCCGTGGCTCGGCACGTTCCATTCGATCGGTGCGAAGATCCTGCGCCGTCACGCCGAACTTGTCGGCCTGAAATCGAACTTCTCGATCCTCGACGCCGACGATCAGCTGCGCCTGATGAAGCAGGTCATCGACGCCGCGCGCATCGACGAAAAGCGCTGGCCCGCGCGCCACCTCGCCTCGCTGATCGACTCATGGAAGAACCGCGCGATGACGCCGAAGGACGTGCCCGCGGGCGAGTCGTTCGCCTACGGCAACGGCAAGGGCGCGGAATTGTACGAGGCCTATCAACAGCGGTTGAAGGCGCTGAACGCGGCCGACTTCGGCGACCTCCTGCTCGACGTCATCACCATCCTGAAGACGCACCCCGAAGTGCTGAGCGAATACCAGAACCGCTTCGCCTACATCCTGGTCGACGAGTATCAAGACACCAACGTCGCCCAGTATCTCTGGCTGCGCCTGCTGGCGGGTACGCGCCGCAACATCTGCTGCGTCGGCGACGACGACCAGTCGATCTACGGCTGGCGCGGCGCGGAGGTCG
>QKCS01000354.1 GCA_003246795.1 Alphaproteobacteria bacterium | reverse complement strand
TTTCTGCACGAGTCTGCTACATCTTTCAGCGTTAATGAACCCCGGCCGTGCGGGCCGCCGCTCGCTTTCGTCCGCTGTGATGCATCGATGCGCTCCTCGCGCCTGCGAAAGCCGGGCGTATGATGAACGCTACCGCCGGGTCGAATGCCGCTTCACCGTAACGCTAAGACGCCCTGACCGTTGCGGCAGCGTTGCGGATCGTGTCGCGGCAGGAAGGGCGAAAACGGGCTGATGCTGCAGCGTCGCGGCGTTGCGGATCGGGGGCCGGGTCCCCTTCGCATCCGCACCGTTGCATCTCTTGGTTGAGGATTTCACGGTCAGGTGGTTAGTACGCTCACGATAAGGTCAAATTCACCCTTCTTGTGTCGTCGGGGTAACTTCAACGGGCGGCGCATGCGTTGTTTAGTCGGTCGGGATTTCGAGCTTGCGCGTTGGGGCGTTGCGGGGCTCGCGATGGTGGGGTCGTTTCCGTGGACATTTGGGCCGTTCTTTCGCTGATCGCCGAGACGACGTCGCGCCTGTGGGGCGAGGCGGCGGGCATGATCGCGCCGTTGCCTGAGCAGTACCTGATCGCGGGCGCGCTTCTGGCGGTGGCCCTTGTGCTGCTGGCGCTCGCCGGCGTGCGCCAGCCGGGGAAGAAAGACGAGGCGCGACGGGAGCCGCGGCGCGCCGCGCGGACGCTGACGGCGGACGAGGCGTTTTCGTCTTACGCAAGTGCTCAGCGTGCGGACTATGCGACCGCACAGCGTACCGACGACCTTCGCTTCGTCGAGAAGCTTCGCGACTCGTTCGACGTCGGGCCGACGCTCGACGTCGGTCCGGCGCGGCCGATGTTCGAGGCGCCGCTGCAGCCGATGGTGCCCGAGACGGCGCGCGACATCATCTCGCGGCTCGAGGCCAAGCGCGGCTCGCGCGTCATCGCGATCATCCACCGCGAGAACATGGAGCACGAGTACCTGGACGTCGTCGATCTCGAGGACGCCCTGACCGCGATTCGCAAGACGCCGAAGGACAAGCCGCTCGACGTCATCGTGCATTCGCCGGGCGGCAGCATTCGCGTCGGCCAGCAGATCGCGCGCGCCATCCATGCGCACCCCGGACGGACGACGGTGTTCGTGCCCTATTTCGCGCTGGGTTCCTCGACGTTCATAGCTTTCGCGGCCGACGAGATCGTGATGAGCGCGCATTCGGCGCTGTCGCCGGTCGATCCGTTCGTCGGCGTCGGGCCCGCGTCCTCGGTGCTCAAGGGCATTCAGGGCAAGCCGATCGAGAAGGTGAAGGACGAGACCGTCATCTACGCCGACGTCGCGCGCAAGCTGTTGTCGGAGGCGCGGCGCGTGACGTGCGAACTGATGCACAGTGGCCAAGACCATGACGGCACGTGCCGCATGGCCGACGAACTTGTCAGCGGAAAGTGGTCGCGCGACCGGGCGATCACGGCGGAGGCGGCGCGCGAATTGGGACTGACCGTGTCGCTGCAGATGCCGGGCGAGGTCTACGAGCTTATTCGCTCTTGCCGGCGCGACGGCGGGCACGAGACGAGCGTCACCTTCCTCGATCACGGCGGCGACGACGTGCGCGCGCCGCTCAGGGACCGCTCGCGGCATGCGCCGCCGATCGGCATCTACGACAGCTCGGTGCGCGACCTCGTCGAATGGGCGAAGGCGCCAGCGACGCGCTCGTCGACGTCGCGGCTCGTGTGGCTTGCGCATTCGGGCGGGCACGTGCCGGAGGCCTCGCTCGACCGGGCGAAAGCGATCATCCGTCATATCGAGGAGAAGCGCGACTCGCACGTCATCTGCGTCATCCATGGCGAGAACATGGAGAACGACTCGTTCAACTTCGACGATTTGGAGGACGTGCTGAGCGCGCTGATCGCCAGTGATCCGTCGCGGCCGCTCGACATCGTGTTGCACACGCAGGGCGGCAGCTCGTTCACCGGGCGTCAGATCGCGCGCGCGGTGAAGAGCCACCGTGCGCGTAAGACGATTTTCGTTCCCTATTTCGCGATGTCGGCGGGCTCGCGCATTGCGCTGGCGGCCGACCAGATCGTGATGGGCGCGCACGCGACCTTGGGTCCGATCGACACGCAGCTCTACGGCTGGCCCGCGCCGTCGATCTTGCAGCTCTTGAAGACGAAGCCCGTGAGCGCGATCAGCGACGAGTTCCTGGTCCTGGCGGAGGAAGCGCGCAAGATCATGGTCGAGGGCCGGGCGAGCGCGTGCGAGCTGCTCAAAGGCACTTATTCACATGACGGCAGCTGCGCGATCGCCGACGAGCTGATCGGCGGCAAGTGGACGCACGGATTCCCGATCACGGCGGAGGGAGCGCGCGGGCTCGGACTCAACGTGTCCACGAATCTCCCTGACGTGTTCTACGATCTGGTCCGGTGCTTCCGACACGCCGACGGAGAGGATCCGAGCGTTCTGTTCATGCCGCGGTAGAACCGGGTGCACTGTCGAAGCGTCATGTCGCGCGCATTCTGCGGTTAAGGTTTTTCGCCGCGTCGCCTTTGGCGGGAAAAGCGTCGCTTCGCCGCATCATCGCGCGCCGCCGGTCGCGACGAGCAAAGTGAATGCCGTTGCGCGTCCACCGGTTTCAACCTAGCGTTGGTTCCGCATCCGACGTGCGACTTTCGCGTGGTGTCGTCACCCTGCACCGCAGGCCGCACGTTCGGAGCCGGTCCGGCGATATCGCCTTGATCGAGTGGGCGTTTGGGTTTTGGAATTCTACCGACGTCGGCGGGGGCCGGCGTTTGGGGCAAGCAGAGCGGGGTTTGCTGAAGACGTGCGACAGGCCGCGGCCGGTTTGGGACCGGACGGCGGCTGCGCGTTGCGACCGGAATTCTAGGTCTGTCATTGGGGAGTTTGGGGCATGAACTTGAGTGCGCTGCAGTCGGATCCGGCGATGATGATCGCCGCGGCCGTGATCGCGTTGGGTTTGCTGGGACTCATCGCGGAGTCGTTTTTCTCGGCCATGCGGCGCGCGTCGTCGGCGAAGTCGCCGATCAAGGTGACGGGCAACGCGGTGCCGACCGGTTCGGCGTTCGCGCCGCCTGCGAAGACGGCGGCTGCAATTCAACCTGTCCCGGCGCCTGCGCCAGAAGCGAAGGCTGAGGCGGCGCCCGCGCCTGCCGCGAAAGAGGACGTGAAGGAAGAAGCCGCTCCGCCCGCGCCGCCCCAAGATCCGCTGGCCGAGCAGCGCCGGTTCTTCGCGACGCTGGGCGCCGCGCTCAATGTCGACGACAGCGCGCCGGTGGCGCTTGCGGCGCTGCATGCGAATTTGACGAGCGACGTGTTCATGGAGCGCATGACGCTGGCCGCGAAGGCGTGGCGTCCGGACGGGTTCGCGACCGGGGCGCGCGAACTCACGCTGAAGGCGGACGGCGCGCCGCCCGACACCGTCGCCGACAAGGTTCTCGAAGGTTACGAGCAGCTCAAGGGCGGCAACGTGAAAGAGGCGCTCGATGCGTTTCTCGCCGCGATCGACGCGGCGAAGACGGCAGCGTCGGCGAACGCACACGATCCGTGGCCGCATGCGTGGTCGGCGTTCGCGTGGCGGGGCCTCGCGCTCATCGCCGAGGAAGCGGGCGACGTGCAGGCGACGCTCGCCGGCCTCAAGGTCGCGTATCAGTCGATGCTCAACGCGTTCGAGATCACGATGCAGGGCGCGCCTGCCGAGGCGGCGCAAGCCGCGTGACGGGACGCGCGCCGCTGTGACGGCGGTGCGCGCGGGCGTGGCGTATTTTGCGGTTGTGTTCGCCGCGGGATTTGCATTGGGCGCCGCGCGCGTGATGCTCGTCGTGCCTCGCCTGGGCGAGACTGCGGCCGTCGCGCTCGAAGTGCCGTTGATGCTTGTCCTGTCGTGGATCGCGTGCCGTTGGGTGGTGCGTCGGTTCAATGTGTCCCCGGCCGCGACGGCGCGTTTGATCATGGGTGGAGCGGCGTTTGCGCTCTTGATGGCGGGAGAGGTCGGGGTTTCCGTCCTCGGATTCGGGCGGACGTTCGCCGAGCATTTCGCAGCTTACGGCGCGCCAGGGGCGCTGATTGGACTTGCCGGGCAGAT
>QKCS01000138.1 GCA_003246795.1 Alphaproteobacteria bacterium | reverse complement strand
TGGGGACGGAAGCGGCGGTGACAATACCGGGGGCGACTTTTCGGTCATTGCGGCGGAACGTCGCATTCTGATCGAATGCCGAACCCTAGAACAAACGTTCTTGAGATGAGCGAACCACTGATCCTGATCCCGGCGCGGATGGCGTCGACCCGTCTTCCCGGCAAACCACTTGCCGATATTCACGGGTCGCCGATGATCGTGCACGTGTGGAAACGCGCCTGCGAAGCAAAAGCGGGGCGCGTCGCGGTGGCGGGCGCGGAGCAGCAGATCGTCGACGCGGTCGTTCACGCGGGCGGCGAAGCGATTCTGACGAAACCCGATCATCCTTCGGGCTCCGATCGCATCTTTGAAGCGGTGTCGAAACTCGATCCCGAGCGTCGCTACGATGTCGTCGTCAACCTGCAAGGCGATCTGCCGACGCTCGACCCGATGCTCGTGCGCGCGGTGATCGACGCGCTGAGGCGATCGAAGGCGGATATCGCAACGCTCGCGACCGAAATCCGGGATGAAGGCGAAAAGACGAATCCGAACGTCGCGAAGGCGGTGATTGCGGCAGGCGACGGTCGCGTGGGGCGGGCGCTCTACTTCACGCGCGCGACCGCGCCGTGGGGCGAGGGACCGCTCTATCACCACATCGGGATTTATGCTTACCGGCGAAAGGCGCTTGACCGGTTCGTCGCGATGCCGCCCTCTGCCTTGGAGAAGCGGGAAAAGCTCGAGCAATTGCGCGCGCTGGAGGCGGGGATGACCATCGCCGTCGCAATCGTCGATGCCGTGCCGCTGGGCGTCGATACGCCGGCCGATCTGGAGCGGGCGCGGTCGGCGCTGCGACGGTAAGGATATGGAAATGAGTCCGAAGTCGAACGCAATTGCGTTTCAGGGCGAAGCCGGCGCCAACTCTCACTTGGCCTGCCATGAGGTCTTCCCGGCGATGACCGCGCTGCCGTGCCAGACGTTCGAGGATGTGTTCGCGGCCGTCAAGGACGGGACGGCGCGGCTTGCCATGATCCCGATCGAGAATTCACTGCACGGGCGGATCACGGATATCCACCACCTGCTGCCGGACTCCGGGCTTTACATCATCGGCGAGCACTTCTTGCGCGTGCACCATCAGTTGATGGCGATGAAAGGCGCGAAGCTCGACGGCCTGAAATCGGTGATGAGCCAGGCGCCGGCGCTCGGCCAGTGCCGCAACATCATTCGATCGTTGGGATTAAAAACGGTTGTCGGCGCCGATACTGCGGGGTCCGCGCGGCACATTGCAGAGCAAAAAGATTCGACGGTCGCGGCGCTCGCCTCGTCGCTCGCCGCCGAAATCTACGGGCTCGACATCCTGAAGGCTGATGTGGAGGACGCGCCGCACAACACGACGCGCTTCTTGATCATGGCGCCGGAGCCTGACGACGCGGAGTACGGTTCTGGGCCTGTCGTCACGACGTTCGTGTTCCGCGTGCGCAACGTGCCAGCGGCGCTCTACAAGGCGATGGGCGGGTTCGCGACGAACGGCGTCAACATGACGAAGCTCGAATCCTATCAGCTCGAAGGCGCGTTCACGGCGACGCAGTTTTATTCCGACATCGAAGGACATCCGGAGGAGCGCAGTGTGCGGCTCGCGCTTGAAGAGCTGCAGTTCTTCACGACCCATCTGCGCATTTTGGGAATTTACCCGGCGCATCCGTTCCGCAAGACGGTCGCGCCGACGCCCTGAGGACTACCCTTCTTCGATCCAGCTCTTGACCAGCTGATGCGCGATCGCGAGTGCGGGCGGCATGCGCAGGTCGCCGCTCTTCCGCTGGAGAGACTCGCGCACTTCGTCGCGCGAAAACCACTTGGCGTCGGAGAGTTCGTTCATGTCGACGGTGATCTCGGTCGTCGTGGCGCGGGCGTAGCAGCCGATCATCAGCGACGACGGATAGGGCCAAGGTTGCGTCGAATGGAACAGGACGTTGCCGATCTTGATGCCGGCCTCTTCCATCAGTTCGCGCGCGACGGCCTCTTCGATCGTTTCGCCCGGCTCGACGAAGCCGGCGAGCGCCGAATAGAACCCCTGCGGCCACTTCGCCTGGCGGCCCAGGAGGCATTTGTCGTCGTGCAGCGCCAGCATGATCACGACCGGGTCGGTGCGCGGGAAGTGCTCGGTGTTGCAGGCCTCGCAGTAGCGCTTGTAGCCCGCGTCCGCGAGCGTGGTGGGTTCGCCGCAATTGGCGCAGAACCCGTGACGCTGATGCCAATCGATAAGCGACTTCGCTTGCGCCAGGATCGCCGCGTCGCCGGGATCGATCTCCTCGGCGACGGTGCGCAGATCGGCGAACGCGCCGAGGCCGACAAGGATGCCGTCGGTGCTGGGATCGGGGCCGTCCGAAACGTCGATCGCAAAGTGCGCGCCGTCGCGGTGAAGGCCTAGGAAGACGGATGTCGCGCCAGGCTTCATGAGCGGCAGCGCGAGTTCGGACGTCACCCAGCCCGCCTCGCGCCGGCCCTCGCGATTCTTGATGAGGAACGGCATCAACTTCCAAACGGGAATGAAGAGCGAGCGCTTGTCGGTGAGGGCGGCGGCGAGCCATTCCTGATCGGTCCGGAGGTGCGCGGCACGATCGAGCGGCGAGTTCGCGAAGATGTTGGGATTCTTGGGCAAGACCAGGCTCATCGGTCTGCACTCATGTCGGTTTTCCCCAGGGCTTTTCGGGGCGACATTGCACCGCCAATGGCCGCGCCGCAACGTCCCAGAACTTGCGTTCGGCGTCGTGCGGAATGTTATAGTCGGACTTGGGAGGTTGGCGGCGGACGAGTCCCTCGCCAACCCGGTCAGGTCCGGAAGGAAGCAGCCGTAACGAGCTTCGGCTCGGGTCGTTCACCAGCCTCCCACCTTCGCGAATGCTTCGGTGGGCGACGCGATGGCAACCAGGGCGTCGGAGGTTTAGCGGAGGCGGCCCGCCTTTGCCAAGGCTTCGGCGGGCGTAGCCCGCCTGATGGGTTTCTGAAATGGCCAAGAAGGAAAAGAGCTCGGGCGCGAGCGTCGCGGACGAGCCCGAAATGGATTTGGGGCTGAGCGCGAAGGGTGACGGCGCCTATCGCGTGCTCGCGCGCAAGTACCGGCCGCAGAATTTCGAAGACGCTTTCATCGGCCAGTCGGCGATGGTCAAGACGCTCGGCAATGCCTTTGCGAGCGGACGGGTTGCGCATGCGTTCATGCTGACGGGCGTGCGTGGGGTCGGCAAGACGACGACGGCGCGGATCATCGCCAAGGCGCTGAACTGCATCGGGCCCGACGGAAAGAGGATCGAGCCGACGATCAGTCCGTGCGGGCAATGCGAGCCGTGCAAGGCGATCGCGGAATCACGGCACGTTGACGTCTACGAGATGGACGCCGCCTCGCGCACCGGCATCGACGACATTCGCGAGATTGTCGAGGGCGTGCGTTATGCGCCGGCGGAGGCGCGGTTCAAGGTCTACATCATCGACGAAGTCCACATGCTGTCGAAGGCGGCGTTCAACGGTCTCTTGAAAACGCTGGAGGAACCGCCGCCGCACGTGAAGTTCATTTTCGCCACGACCGAAATCCGCAAGGTGCCGATCACGGTGCTGTCGCGCTGCCAGCGGTTCGACCTGAAGCGCGTGCCGCTCGACGAACTCGCGGCGCATCTGGCATTCGTGTGCAAGTCCGAGGATCAGCCGGCGGAAGAAGGGGCGCTGCGTTTGATCGCCAAGGCCGCGGAAGGCTCGGCGCGCGACGCATTGTCGTTGCTCGATCAGGCGTTCGCGCATGCCGGTGGCGAGAAAATCAAGGAAGAGCCCGTGCGCGTGATGCTCGGCATCGCCGACCGCGGCCGCGGGCTCGAGCTTTTCGAGCGCCTGATGCGCGGGGCGATCGCAGAGGCTCTGACCGAGTTCCGCAGCCAGTACGATTCCGGCGCGGATCCGCTGGCCGTGCTGCAAGATCTCACCCAGATCTGTCACGAAGCCACGCGGGCGAAGGTCGTGGGCGGCGCGGCGGCGGTGGACGAAGCGAAGAAGCTCGCCGAACTCGCCGGCAAGCTCACGGTGCCCCAACTTGCGCGCACGTGGCAGCTCTT
>QKCS01000352.1 GCA_003246795.1 Alphaproteobacteria bacterium | reverse complement strand
ATCATGATCGCGCCCAAGACCGGCGCCCCGTCGTCGAACACGCCGATCCGCGCGACGCCGTCGCGGGCGCCCGCACGCGTGCGATGCGCGTTGCCCAGGAAAGCGTTGTTGAGCACGGCTCGCGCGCGCAACGGCTCGGCGACCTCGCGCCAAAACGTTTCGCCGTCGTCGAAGGTTCGAAGGCCCGCCATCGCTCACGCGATCCCTTCGGCGCGTCGCATCTTGGCGACGAACGCCGGGCCGCACGACAGCTTCTTGGCGACCGGGCTCTTCGCATCGATCAGTCGCCAGAACGGCGTGATCTTGTCGGCCGCTTTCCCCGCCGCCATTTCGTCGAGCGCCGCTTCGGCGGCGATGCGCGCGAAGATGCTGGACGTAATGGGGCATGTGCCCTTCGCCTTGTGCGCCTTGGCGAAATCCGCGCGCATGTCGGCGACAGAGCGCGACGACCCTCTGCGAATCTTCTTCATGTAGTCGCGCACCATCACCGGCGTCGCGATGAACAGCTTGTCGCCCTTTTGGAAACCGCCGAACGGCTTGTCCAGCACCGAGACGTGCGCGGGCTTTGCCCCGCGCAGTTTCTCGCTCCAGCTCTTGGCCATCGGAATCTCCTCGCGCCGCCGCATCGTTTGCGCGAAGATGGCGGGCCTTCGGGAGAAAAGCCATGGAATACACCCGCCTCGGAAAGACAGGTCTCAAGGTTTCGCGCCTTTGCCTCGGTTGCATGACCTATGGCAGCCCCAAATGGCGCGAATGGATTCTGGACGACGAGGCCTCGCGCCCGTTCTTCAAACAGGCGTTGGATTTCGGCATCAACTTCTTCGACACGGCCGACGTTTATTCGATCGGCGCCAGCGAGGAGGTCACAGGGCGCGCGCTGAAGGAGATGGCGAAGCGTGACCAAGTCGTTATCGCGACCAAGGTCTGCTCGCCGGTGGGCAAGGGCCCGAACGACCGCGGTCTCTCGCGCAAACACATCATGGAATCGATCGACGCCAGCCTGAAGCGGCTCGGCACCGACTACGTCGACCTCTATCAGATCCACCGCTGGGACCACGACACGCCGATCGAAGAAACGGTCGAAGCGTTGAGCGACGTCGTGAAGGCGGGCAAGGCGCTCTATATCGGCGCGTCGTCGATGTTCGCCTGGCAGTTCATGAAGGCGCTGGGCCACCAGCGCGCGAACAGCCTGGCGCCGTTCGTGTCGATGCAGAACCACTACAACCTCGCCTACCGCGAGGAAGAGCGCGAGATGATCCCGCTGTGCGTTTCCGAAGGCATCGGCGTCATCCCGTGGAGCCCGCTCGCCCGCGGCTTCCTCACCGGCAACCGCAAGCAAGGCGACAACCCGAAGCGCCCCGGCGCCGCCAACGCCGAAACCTCACGCGCCGGCACCGACGAATTCGCGCACATGCTCTACTACCGCGAACAGGATTTCGCCGTCGTCGATCGCGTGTCTGCCGTCGCGAAAAAGCACGGCCGCCCGATGGCGCAAGTGGCACTCGCCTGGCTCCTCGCCAAACCGGGCGTCACCGCACCCATCGTCGGCGCCTCGAAACCCGGCCATCTCGACGACGCCGTCGCCGCCCTATCGCTCGAACTCGATGCCGACGACATCAAGGCGCTGGAAGAACCCTACAAGCCCAAACGCGTGATGGGGCACATCTGAGCCGCCCTAGAACTTGAAGCCGAAGAAGTCGTTTTCGATGATTTTTCGCGGCTCGCACGCCGATCCCGTCGGCCGCCAGGCGGCCACAGCCTGTTCGACCCGAGAGACCTCTTCAGTCGGGAGTTGCGCGGAGATTTCGCTGACCTTCGGCCGCGCAAGCGTTCTGTGCGGAATCCAACCGTACTTCGAGGAAAGCTCGAACCATTTCAAAGCCTCCGCCAAGTTGGGTTCGATCCCGCAGCCGCTGCATTGCGCGGCCTGGTCTCCGTCGTACAGCGGCAGGATCTCGTTCTTGTAGTAGAGTTGTCCCAACGTGAACTGCTTGTCGGCTGACCTCGATCTGCCGCCGTGCGAATGAGCGCGACGCCCGCCTTTTGATCCGGCTGAACGTCGGTGCCGTGAAACAGCAAGACGCCGACGTTCGCCTGGGCGTCGCAATCGCCGGCATCGGAGAGAGGTTGAAGCGTTTCAAGCGCGCTCTTGAGGTTGCCCCTCTCCATCAAATCCGTGCCGCGCTGATACGGATCGTTCGGATTGTAGGCGGTGGTGCCGCAAGCGGAGATGCATATCGTGATAGCAAGAGCGATCGGTACCGTCCCGCGCATTTCGACTCTCCCCAAAATCAAGCAGTGTGTGACCGTCAGGCGTCCGCCTTCCGGTTCTTGCCCAAAAACCCGAACATGTGTCCGGCGACGTTGCGCATCTGGATCTGCTCCGACCCTTCCGTGATGCGATAGCGGCGGTGGTGGCGATAAATGTGTTCGAACGGCTTGTGCCGCGAATAGCCCATGCCGCCGTGCACCTGCATCGCCCAATCGGCGGCCTCGCAGCAGAAGCGGTTCGCCCAGTAGTTGCACATCGACACTTTGTCGGAGAGATAGACCTGGATCTCCGGCCCCGTCATCTGATCCATTTCCCACGCGGTCTTCTGGATCAAAAGGCGCAGCATCTCCGCCTGCGTCATCAACTCGACGGTCGGGAATTGGATCGCCTGGTTTGAGGCCAGCGCCTTGCCGAACGGCTTGCGCGCCCGCGCATAGTCGATCGCCTCGTTCAGGCAGAACACGCCCGCGCCCAACGACGACGCCGCCTGGCGAATGCGGTTCTCGTGCACGAAATGCCGCGCCAGCACGAGCCCGTTGTCGACCGGCCCGAACACCGCGTCTTCCGGCACATAGACGTCCTTGAACGTCACATGCGCATGGTCCGTCGGCATGTTGAACGTCCAGTAATAGAACTCGACCTTCACGCCCTCGGCCTTCATCGGCACGAGGAAACACGTGATGCCCTTCGCGTCGCCGTCGTTGCCGCTCGTGCGCGCGAACACCATGTCGTGCGACGCGGTGTGGACGCCCGTGTTCCAAAACTTCTCGCCCGTGATGCGCCAGCCTTTGCCGTCTTTGACCGCGCGCGTTTCCATCCACGTCGCGTCGGAGCCGTGCTTCGGTTCCGTCAATCCGAACGCGGGCCGGTGCGTGCCGGCGAGCATGCCGTTGATGAATTCGTCCTTCTGCTTCGGCGTGCCGAAGTCGCGGAACATCAACACCTGCGGAAAATTGCCGACGATCGAACTCTCGTTCTGCAGATCGTTGTGCAGCCCGAGGCCCTTCGCCGCCAGGTGTTCGCGAATGATCGCCATCGAAAGATTGCCGATGTTCTGCCCGCCGTATTCCTTCGGCAGCGCGAGGCGCAGGAACCCGGCCTTGTCGGCGAGCTTGCGCATCTCGCGCAGCAAATCTTCCCACTCCTTGCGCGGCAGGCCGTCGTTTTCCCAATCCGTGCGCGCGTGTTCGCGCCGGTGGTCGAAGAAGCGGATGTTGTCGTCCCGGTTTTCGAGCGGCTTGATCTCGGCCTCGATGAAGGCGTCCATCTTGGCGAGCAGGTCTTTGGTCTCCTGCGGAATCCGAAAGTCCATGGGTCGTCTCCCATAAGCAATGTTGTGATGGGCCGACTGTAGCCGCGCCCCGATTGACAGACAAACGAGCCCGCGCCAATCAGATCGCATGAAGCCGCAACCTCACCGCCTCGCGCGCGCGTCCTATCCCTATTTCCGTCGCGTCATCGCCCGTTTTTCGGACATGGACGCCGAGCGTCACCTCAACAACGTGGCGCTGGCGTCGTTCTACGAAGACGGCCGCGTCTCGTTCCTCCACGACCTCGCGGGCGAGGAGCGCGGCAAGTCGTTCCGCTTCGTCATCGCCCACATCGCGATCAGCTATCTGGCGGAAGCGCATTATCCCGGCGACTACGACGTGGCCTTGGGCGTCACGCGCTTCGGCAACGCGTCCTTCGACGTCGGCTGCGGTCTTTTCATCGGCGACAGATGCGTCGGCGTCTGCGACACGACGCAGGTCGTCGTCGGCGCTGACGGTCCAATGCCGATACCGCCGGCGCTGAAACAGGCGTT
>QKCS01000285.1 GCA_003246795.1 Alphaproteobacteria bacterium | reverse complement strand
CGCTTCGCCCTGATCGCGCCACACGGCGAGTTGACGCGCAAAGGTTTCGCTCGTCATCGTCTTGCCGCGCTCGTCGAGCGCGATCACGAGCGGCGCGGCCGCGCAGAGGTCGGCGAATTTCTCCGCCTTGCGCTCGTCCGCCTCGCTCAGTTTGAAAGACGAGAAGCCCAGCGCGCGTCCCGCGTCGCGCGCCCGTTTCAGATACGCGACCGCAAGTTCCGTCTCCGGAGCGGACTTCGCCCGTCCGCCGGCCAGAATGTCGATGGCGAGCGCCAAATCGCGCTACACGGCTTCGGCAACCGGGACGCCTTGGCCCCACATCTTTTCGAGATTGTAGAACGCGCGAACTTCCGGCCGGAACACGTGGACGATGATGTCCATCGCGTCCACGAGCACCCAGTCGCCGGCGGGCAGGCCTTCCGCGCGGCCGCTCACGCCGTGCTTCTTCAAATCCTCGGCAAGGTGTTCGGCGATCGCCGCGACATGACGGTTCGAGCGCCCGCTGGCGATGACCATGTAGTCGGCCATCGGGCTCTTGTTCGACATGTCGATTGCGATGACGTCCTCGGCCTTGTCGCGATCGAGCGATTTGAGCACGAGATCGAGCAGCTTTTGGCTGGCTTCGGGCGGACGCGTCTTCGAAGACTTGCGGGCCGCCGGTTTCTTCGCCGAGGCTTTGCGCGCCGGCGAGGCTACTGTTTTCGCCCGCGATGTGCGGGTCGTACGCTTTGCGGTCAGTGGTGCACTCCCTCGGGTGATCGGTTGAGCGGGCGGACGGACGCCACCGGCACTCGAAACGTCATCGATGCACCATGTGGGGTCAGAACCGAAATCCTCAAGCCAAGGAACCCGCCGCCGGAAGCGAAGCACTTCCGACGATGAAAAGCTAACACACTTTCACTAACACAACGATGACGCTGCGGGGCCGTTTTTGCGCAAATTGCAGAGGTGGTTTCCGCCGGAAACGTGGGAAATTCCTGTGAAACAGCGGCGTTAGCGCCACAGGCCGCGTTTACGCAATTCGGTCGCCGACGTCGGGTCCAGCCGCTCGCGGATGAAGACCCAGGCGGGTGGTTTTTGCCCGGCCAGTTTCGACGCGTCGGTCGCGGGCATGCGCGCCGCGCGCAAGTGATGGCCGGCAGGACTCCCCAATGCGCGAATCGTGAAACCGGGCCGCGCAACCACGGCGATCGGCACGAGGCGCGCAATGTCTTTCCACCGCCGCCACAGATGGAACGTCGCCAGATTGTCGCCGCCCATCAGCCACACGAAACGCGCACGCGGGAACGCGCGTTTCAGCGCCGCGATCGTGTCGACCGTGAAGCGCGTGCCAAGCTCCGTTTCGATCGCGCTTGCGAAGATGTCGGGATGATCCGCCGTTTCGCACGCCCGCGCGAGACGCTTGTCGAGCGCGGCCATCCCCTTGTCGCTCTTCAGTGGGTTCTGCGGCGAAACCAGCCACCAGACCGCGTCGAGCTTCAGCCGGCGCAGTGCGACGAGGCTGATGTGGCGGTGCGCGTCGTGCGCGGGGTTGAACGAGCCGCCCAGAAGCCCGATGCGTCCGCCGCGGCGTGCGATCGCGGCGATGGCCGGCGGAAGAATGTCAGGGCCTGGTCTGACCATCGCCCTTGACGACGTATTTGAACGTGGTGAGTTCGCGCGCCCCGACGGGCCCGCGCGCGTGCAGCCGCCCTGTCGCAATGCCGATCTCCGCGCCGAAGCCGAACTCCGCGCCGTCGGCGAACTGCGTCGAGGCGTTGTGCAGAACGACGGCGCTGTCGACCTCGCGCAAGAAGATCTCGGCGGCGAGCTTGTCTTCGGTGACGATGGAATCCGTGTGCGACGAGCCGTACTTCGCGATGTGCTTCACCGCGCCTTCGACGCCGTCGACGATCTTGACCGCGATGATCGCGTCCAAGAACTCCGTATACCAATCGTCGTCGACCGCGCCTTCGACGCGCGGATCGATCGTTTGCGTGATCCGGTCGCCCCGAACCTCGCACCCGGCGTCGAGCAGCGCCACGACGAGCGGGCGCAACAAATGGCCCGCGCCGGCGGCGTCCACGAGCAGCGTTTCCGCCGCCCCGCACACCGACACGCGCCGCATCTTCGAATTGAGCACGATCTCAACGGCCTTCTTAGGGTCGGCCGCCTTGTCGACATAGACGTGGCAATTGCCGTCGAGGTGAGCCAGCACCGGCACGCGCGCGTCCTTCTGCACGCGCGCGATCAGGCTCTTGCCGCCGCGCGGGATGATGACGTCGATCGTGCCGTCGAGTCCGGCGAGCATCCGGCCGACGATCATGCGGTCGCTCGTTGGGACCAGTTGCACGGCTTCGGGCGGCAGGTCCGCCCGCTCCAAGCCCTCCGCAATCGCGGTTCGGATCGCCCGCGCGGAGCCCATGGCCTCCGATCCGCCGCGCAGGATCGCCGCGTTGCCGGACTTGACGCACAGCGCCGCGGCGTCCGCCGTCACGTTCGGCCGGCTCTCGTAAATGATGCCGATGACGCCGATCGGCACGCGCACGCGCGCGATCTTGAGGCCGTTCGGTCGCACCCATTCGTCTTCGACCAGGCCCACCGGATCGGGCAGCCAGGCGACGGTTTCGATCCCGCTCGCCATCGCGTCGACCGACCCCGGAGCCAGCTTGAGCCGGTCGGCGAACGCAGGGCTCGCACCCGCGTTCAACGCCGCCTCCATGTCGCGGGCGTTGGCCTCGAGTATCTCATCCTTGTGGGCGAGCACGGCCTTCGACATCGCATGCAAAGCGGTTGCGCGTTGCGCCTTGTCCGCCCGCGCGAGCGACCGCGCCGAAGCGCGCGCTGCCGCGCCCATGTGCTGCAACGCCTCTCCCAATTCGTCGCGTTCGTCGTGAGCCGCGCTCATGATCGCGTCAAAGCCATGTCGTCGCGATGGATCATCTCTGACCGCCCACGGTAGCCGAGGATGGTTTCGATTTCACCGCTTTTCGCCTTGAGGATCTTGCGCGCGTCGTCCGATCCGTAAGCGATCAGACCGCGCGCTACTTCGCGCCCACTCTGATCCTTAACGGCGACGCAGTCGCCGCGCTCGAACATGCCGTCGACCGCGACGACGCCGGCCGGCAGCAAGCTCTTGCCTTGCGTCAACGCATTCGCCGCCCCCGCATCGATCGTGATTTGGCCTGAGGGTTTCAGCGCGCCGGCGATCCACCGCTTGCGCGCGGCCGCGGGCGATGCCGAGGCCAAGAACCAGGTGCAGTGCGCACCTTGCTCGATCGCATGCAGCGGCTGATGCACGGCGCCCTTCGCGATCACCATATTGGCGCCCGCGTCCGTCGCAATGCGCGCCGCCATGATTTTCGTCGTCATGCCGCCCGACCCCATGTCGGAACCGGATGCGCCCGCCATCGCGTCGATCTCGGGCGTGATCGCCTTCACCTCCGAGATAAACCGCGCGTTCGCGTTGCGCCGCGGATCGGACGCGTAGAGACCGTCGATGTCGGAAAGCAGCACAAGACAATCCGCCTCGATCATTCCGGTCACGCGTGCGGCAAGCCTGTCGTTGTCGCCGAAACGAATCTCGGCGGTCGCGACCGTGTCGTTCTCGTTGATGACCGGGATGCTGCCGAGCGCGAGCAGCGTCTTCAGCGTCGAGCGCGCATTGAGATACCGCCGCCGGTTCTCCGTATCGCCGAGCGTCAGCAGCACCTGCGCGACGGTGAGCCCGTGTGCCGCAAGCGCCTCGCTCCACGCATGTGCAAGGCCGATCTGGCCGACGGCGGCCGCCGCTTGCGCCTCTTCGAGTTTCACTGCGCCCGTATTCAGCTTCAACGTTCGCCGCCCAAGCGCGATCGCGCCCGACGACACGAGCACGACGTTCTGCCCGCGCGCTTTCACCCGCGCGACGTCGGCGGCGAAGGCGGCGAGCCACGCGCGTGCGAGCGCACCTGTCGCCGCATCCACCAGGGTCGAAGATCCGATTTTGACGACGAGGGTACGGGCGGACGTGAGCTTGGCGCTCACGGGGCCCAGCCCCGTTCGGTCGGAAGCTCTTCCGGATCTTCGCGGCGCTCCTGCGCGCGCACGGCCTCCGGATCGGAGT
>QKCS01000215.1 GCA_003246795.1 Alphaproteobacteria bacterium | reverse complement strand
GTCGCGCACCCCAGCAGACAGCTAACCACGTTGCTCTCGCGACAATTGGCGCGGCTTAAGCTCCGCCACTATGACATGGCGCGACCGCGTTGACGCAAATCAACGTGGCGGCGCCGCGGCCCCGCTAACGGATACTCATGACCAAGATCAAGTACATCGAGCACGAGGGAACGGAGCACGTTGTCGACGTGCCCGACGGCCTGTCCGTCATGGAAGGCGCCGTGCGTTACACGGTCCCCGGAATCGACGGCGACTGCGGCGGCGCGTGCGCATGCGCGACCTGCCATGTCTATGTCGAGGAAGGCTGGATGGAAAAAATTCCGGCCATGAACGAGCTCGAGCGCGACATGCTCGACTTCGCCTTCGACGTCAAAGACAACAGCCGCCTGTCCTGCCAAATCAAAGTTTCGCCGGAGCTCGAAGGCTTGGTCGTCCGCACGCCTGCGCGGCAGTACTGACGCGGGACAGTGAATCTCGACTGGCGTTGATCTGAATCAATCCGAATTCCTGACGCCTGCGTCATTCTTCGCCCGAAGCCACAAACAGGTCGCAAGACCGGGAGGACTGACGATGACGGCGCAAAGGGCCGGCAAAGTGATCACCAAGGGCAAATGGCAAGTGACCATGACGCCCGACGACATCTATCGCAATCCGATGGATATCGCGTGGTCCTTCGACTACCTGTTCGGCAAGGGCAAGGTCGAAGACCTCTACAAGCGCGCCAAGCAGAATCAATGGGACGCGGACGAAACGCTGCCCTGGGACACGAAGGTCGACCCGTCGAACCCGCTCATCGCGGATCGTTCGTCCGTGTACCACAAGATGCCGTTCTTCAATAAGCTCTCGAAGTCGCAGCGCGAAACGTTCACCGCGCACTCGACCGCGCAATTGCTCTCGCAGTTCCTGCACGGCGAGCAGGGCGCGCTGATGACGGCGGCGTGCGTTACGCACTCCGTGCCTGACACCAACGCGAAGCTCTACGCGGCGACGCAGACGATGGATGAAGCCCGTCACGTCGAGGTCTACGCGAAGTATTGCGAAAAGATCGCGATGGTCTATCCGATGACGCCGTGGCTCAAGGCGCTCATAGACGCGACGCTGAAGTCCGATCGCTATGAGAAGGTGATGATCGGCATGAACATGATCGTCGAAGGCCTCGCGCTCGGCGCCTTCAACAACATGTATCACGCGACGAACTGCCCGCTCTTGAAGGCGCTGACGTTCAACGTGATGCGCGACGAGTCGCGCCACGTCTCGTTCGGCCACGTCTTCCTGGGACCGGTGATCAAGAACCTCGACGAAGCCACGCGCGAAGAACTCGCCGACTTCGCGTTCAACGCGATCTATCTGATCGTCCAAGGCACGCAGGTCGGCGGCGGTCAGACGCTGGCCAGCCGCGCCGATCCGGGCTTCATGGAAGTCTTGAAGAACTCCGAGATCGATCCCGACGACTTCTTCAAGGGACTGGAAGAGGCGGCGGAGATGGGCGTCATGACGGAGCTGCCGCCCGGGCAAATCCACTCGTTGGACGATCTGATGCTGCCCGCCATTGCCCGCGTCGGCCTGATCACGCCGCGCGTGCGCAAGAAATACGAAGAAGCGGGTATCAAGATCTCGGAAGACATGCGCATCCTTCACCAGATGGAAGGCGGCGCGCCGAGCCTCGAAGCCGCCGCCGAATAAGACGGCTTCGACCGAGCCGAAGCGTCCGCGGAACCTCCCCCGCGGGCGCTCGGTTCGTTTGTATGTGAGGGACAGTCATGGCCAATCTGACGCGCGACCGCACCGAAACCTCGCCCGCTCTCTTCAAGGCCCTGATCGAGGGCGTGCCGGAGGCGATCATCGTCGCCGCCGCGGACGGCACGATCGCCTATTTCAACCCTGCGTCCGAGAAGCTCCTCGGCTACGCCCCGGCCGAGGTGATCGGCCGCAACATCGCGATGCTGGTGCCGCAGCAGCCCGACCGCCGCGCCGACACCATGAAATGGCTCGAACGCTGGGCGCACGAACCCGACGAAACGCAATCGCGCTTCCTCGACCTGATCGCGCAAACGAAGACGGGCAAGCAGATGCCCGTCGACGTCCGGGTCGTCGAACGCCAGATCGACGGCGAACGCCGCTATCTCATCACCTTCCGCGACAACACGGCGCGCCGCCAGGAACAAGCCGCCTTCAAAGAGGCGCACCTGCGCGCCTCGCGCATTCTGCAGATCGCCGAAGACGGCATCGTCTCGGCCGACGCGACGCAGACGATCACGTTCTTCAACCTCAAGGCCGAAAAGATGTTCGGCTACCGGGCCGAGGAGATTCTGGGACGCCCGCTCGCGACCCTCCTGCCCGACCGTTATCGACAGCGCCACAGCGAAGAAGTCGCCCGCTTCGGCGCCGGCAAAATCGCCTCGCGCCAGATGAACGAACGCGGCCATGTCGTCGGCCTGCGCAAAACCGGCGAGGAGTTCCCGCTGGAAGTCGCGATCACGAAGGTTTCGGTCGGCGGCGCGCAGACCTATACGGCGCACATGCGCGACATCACGCAGCGCAAACGCCAGGAAGAAAAGCTCAAGGAGAGCGAACGCCGCTTCCGCGCGATCTTCGATCATGCGTTCGACGCGATGGGCCTGCTGTCGCCCGACGGCACGGTGCTCGAAATCAACCGCGCCGGGCGGCTCATGACCGAGGGACAGTCCCAACTGATCGGCCTGCCGCTGTGGGATTTGCCGTGGGCCGGCAGCGATCTCGAGCCCGACGACGCGGCGCGCCAGCGGCTCAAGAACGCGATCGCCGAGGCGACGAAAGGCGAAAGCGTGCGCTACACGGCCGAGCTCCGCCGCAGCGACAGCGACGTCCGCAAGATCGACATCTCGCTGACGCCGGTGAAAGACGAACTGGGTCACGTCATCTACATCGTGCCGGAAGGCCGCGACGTCACCTGATCGCCTTGCGCCAAATCAAGGCGATCCCCGGCAGCACGCGGCTATCAACGCACTATGTCGCTTCGCTCCGAACTGCTGACCGCGCGCGTGCCGCGCTATACGAGCTACCCCACGGCGCCCCACTTCAACGCGGACGTCACGAGCGAAACGTATCGCGGTTGGCTTGAAGCGCTCCGCGCGGACGAGGCGCTCTCGCTCTACGTCCACATCCCGTTTTGCGACAGCCTGTGTTGGTTCTGCGGTTGCCATACGCGCGTCGTGAATTCGTATGGACCTGTGGCGGCCTATCTCGACGTGCTGGTTCGCGAGCTGGACCTTGTCGCCGACGCGCTGATCTCGCGCCGCCCGGTAAGCCATATCCATTTCGGAGGCGGCTCGCCCACGATCCTCAATCCCACCGACATCGCCCGCCTCGCTTCCGAGATCCGCGCGCGCTTCGACGTCGCGGCGGACACCGAGTTCGCGGTCGAGATCGATCCGCGCGGTTTGCGGCAGGAAACGATCGACGCCTTCGCCAAGGCAGGCGTCAATCGCGCGAGCCTCGGCGTGCAGGACGTCAACCCGCGCGTCCAGCGCGCCGTCAATCGCTGGCAGCCGGAGGCCGTCACGCGAGAGGCGGTCTTGCGCCTCCGCGACGCCGGCATCGCCGCGCTCAACATCGATCTGATGTACGGCCTGCCCTACCAAACGGTTGACGACGTTCGCCGCACCGTCGACGCCGTCGCCGCTCTTGCGCCCCAGCGCGTCGCCGTCTTCGGCTATGCGCATGTGCCCGAAATGAAGCGGCATCAGCAGCTGATCGAGGCGAGCGCCCTACCCGCGATCGAAGAACGTCTCTTACAATACGACACGGCCAACGCCGCCCTGGCCGCCGGCGGTTACCTGCCCATCGGCCTCGATCATTTCGCCCTGCCCGACGACCCGCTGGCGGTCGCTCAACGAAACGGCCGTCTGTCGCGCAACTTTCAGGGCTACACGACCGACGGCGCTGCGGCCCTCCTCGGCATCGGCGCATCCGCCATCTCGTCATTGCCTCAAGGCTATGCCCAGAACACCGCTGCGGCGCCCGACTATCGCGCGAAGATCATGGCGGGCAAGATCGCCGTCGCCCGCGGCCGCGCCCTCACCGACGACGACCGCCTTCGCCGCGCCGTCATCGAACGTCTG
>QKCS01000066.1 GCA_003246795.1 Alphaproteobacteria bacterium | reverse complement strand
GGCGCCGACCCAGAAGCTGCCGTTGATGATGAGGTCGGTCGCGCCGCGGTGACGGGCGGGGATCAGTTCCTGGATCGCGGAGTTGATGGCGGCGTATTCGCCGCCGATGCCGGCGCCCGTGACGAACCGGAAGAACACAAACGACCAGAAATCCCAGGAAAAGCCGGTGAGGACGGTTGCGATCAGATAGACGGCGACGGTGATCGTGAACAGCCGCTTGCGGCCGAGCCGATCCGTTAGCCACCCGAAGAAGAGCGCGCCCGAAACGGCGCCGGCGATATAAGCGGTCGCGGTGTAGCCGACTTGGGAGTCGGTCAGCGCCAGAGCGTCGGTGTGCTTGATGACCGCCGCAAGCGAGCCGACCAGCGTGACCTCGAGTCCGTCGAGGATCCACGTGACGCCGAGCGCCATGACGACGAGCCAATGGAAGCGGCTCCACGGAAGACGGTCGAGCCGCGCGGGAACGTTGGTGACGAAGACGTCTTGCGTGGCCGCGGTCATTGTCGCTCCCTCACGGTCTGTGCGCGATCTCTCGCGCGGCGGGCGCTACAGCTGTATTTGCCCGGACGCGATCAAGGTCGCAAATACAATCGCCAAGACACCGGACAGCGCTGCGAACACGAAGAAATAGCGTGCGCGCGCCTCCGCGCCGGTTGCGGCTCCCGTCGCGGCGCGCGTGAGATAGATCAGCAGGATCGGCACGCCGGCGCACGCCACCGAGAGCAGCGAGAGCAGAAGCGCGTGTCTGAGCGGTGCGACGGCGCTGATCCAAAAGCCGAGCAGCGAGAGAACGAGAAACGAGATAAGGAACAAGAGCATGGTGACGGCGACCGCGCGCGTGAAAACGTCGAACATACCCATGGACGCATCCTCCGTCTGGCGGCGCTATTTCCGCGCTTGGTCGGCGATCTCGTGCAGGCCCTTGAGCGCGGGTTCAAGCGACTCGTTGTCGTTGTTTACGGGATAGACGACATAAGCCGGATACTGGAATTCCGGGGCGTCCGGAACGATCGACAGTCGTCCGCCCGCCAAATGCGGGCGCACCGTGCTCATCCGGAAATAGCCGGAGCCGCCCACTTTCAGAATGTAGTTGAGACCCAACGGCCCGAGGCCGATCAAAAGGCTCGGGTTCGTCAGTTTCGGAAATGCCGTTCCGTGCTGCGTTTCGAATTCCGGACCCCAGTCCACATAGACATAGCCGTCGTCGTCGACCATGGGTTGTTCGACATTCGTCGTCACCATAACCAGTTTTTCGTCGAACACCTGCTCGATCTTCAGTCCGGGCAGGTTGCGCGGGGCGAACACGACCGCAAGGTCGAGGAGGCCCTCCGCGACGTTGCGCGTGAGCCGGTCCTGCGAACCCACTTGCGTGCGCAGCGCGATGTCGGGCGCATTCGTCTTCATCCACAAGAGCCAATTCAAAAGAAGCGGGTTCCAAAGCGCGAGTTCGCCTCCGATCGCCAGGACCGCGCGGTGGCCTTCGGGAATGGCGACGTCGTGGCGCGCGCGCTCCCACATCTGAACGAGCGTAGGCGCGTAGCGCAGGAACTTTTCGCCGGCGCGCGTCAGCGAGGCGCCGGCTTTGTTGCGCACGAACAGCGTTCGGCCAAGTTGCGCTTCAAGCGAGCGGACGCGGGCGCTGACCGTCGTTTGAGAGACATGCATGAGTTCGGCGGCACGCTGGAAACTGCCCGTGGAAACAATTTCAAGAAACGTTCGTGCCAGCACGGTGTCCATGCAGGAGAACCTCATCATCAGTTCATGGATGTTGCATTCAAACAGCAAGAAGTTTCGTTTGTCATCCCTCAGAGCCGCGCTAATTCAACGGCGAGCGCGCTTCATCGCACCGAAATCGAGAGAAATCCGTCGATTTTGATGACGGACCGGAATCTGCGCGCGACTGCCGCTGATGGAGGATGCCGATGACCGTTCAGTTTCCCGCCTTGCCCTTCGCAAATGACGCATTGGAGCCGCACATATCGCGCGCGACGATGGAAACGCACCACGGCAAGCACCACAAAGCGTATGTCGACAACACGAATGCGCTGATCACGGGAACGCCCCTCGCCGACGCATCGCTTGAGGACATCGTGCGGGCATCGGCGGGCCGCAAGTCGACGGCGGCGTTGTTCAACAATGCGGCGCAAGCGTGGAATCACGCGTTCTTCTGGAAATCGCTGCGCCCGACGGGCGGCGAGCCGCGCGGCGCGGTCAAGGCGGCCATCGAGCGCTCGTTCAAAACCTTCGACCGCTTCACCAGCGCCTTTGCCACGGCGTCGATGGAACATTTCGGCAGCGGTTGGGCCTGGGCGCTCCTCGACGGCGAGAAGATCAAGATTGCGACCACAAGCAATGCTGTCACGCCCATCGTGCGCGGAAAGACGCCGCTGCTCGTTCTCGATCTTTGGGAACATGCGTACTATCTCGACTATCGCAACAAGCGGGCGGACTACGTGTGGGCGTTCCTGACGTCCTTGGCGAATTGGGCGTTCGCGGAAGAGAATCTCAGGACGGCGTCGAACCTGAAGTTGGCCGCGGAGTGAGCGGCCGGACCGCGGTTGATTGTTGATTCAAGCGGCAAACGAATGAGAATAGAGTCCGGGCGAGGGATTCGGCGGGCGGCGTGACGTTTGGCGCCGGCTCCGGGCGCTTAGCCCGTTTTCAGGCACAGTTCAGGACTTTTGTATGCCGCTTGCTGCTTTCCTGCCGGACAAGCCAGTCGATCAAGTTTTCGCCGAGATGCCGTTGACCGTCGAAGGGGCGACGGCGTGGGTCGAAGCGAACTGGTCACAAGTGTTGGTCGTCCTCGTCTGGATAGGCGTCGCGCTGGCGGCGGCGGTGCTGTTCTATGTCGTGCTTGCGTTCACGCGCGACCGGTTGGTGAAAATCCTGAAAGGCGGCGAAGGCGAGCGGCCGGCCTGGCGTTTGATCCTGGCCACCATCGTTGCGCAGACCTGGCGTCTGTCATTCGTCGTTCTCGCGGCGGCGCTGGCGGCTGCAATCTTAGGGCTGTCGTCGGACTGGTGGCGCGCGATCGTCGGCGCGACGCTGATCGTTCAGATCGGGCTTTGGCTTGGCACGTTCCTACGCGAGCTGGTCGCGCAATACGCGGAACAGCGGTCGACCGACCGCAGCGCGCTCGCGAACGCGATGACGGTCGTGCGCATTCTGATCAATGTCGGCGTCTGGTCGGTCGTCGCGCTCGTGCTGCTGGCCAATCTCGGGATCGACATCACGGCGCTGGTGGCCGGCCTTGGGATCGGCGGCATCGCGATCGGCCTGGCGGCGCAGACGATCTTCTCGGATCTGTTCGCGTCGCTGTCGATCATCCTGGATCGGCCCTTCGTGCGCGGCGATTTCATCATCTTCGGCGACCACATGGGCACGATCGAACGTATCGGCATTAAGACGACGCGCATTCGTTCGCTGTCGGGCGAGCAGATCGTGATCTCTAACGGGAACCTGCTGCAGGCGACGATCCGCAACTATCAGCTGCTGCGCGAACGGCGCGTCGTGTTCGCGATCGGCGTCGTCTATCGCACGCCCGTCGACCAAGTTGCGGAGATTCCCAAGATCATTCGCACGGCGATCGAGAACACGCCCAAGACGCGGTTCGACAGGAGCCACTTCAAGGACTTCGGCGACTCGTCGCTGAACTTCGAGACCGTCTATTACGTGTTGGATCCGGATTACGGCGTATTCATGGACACGCAGCACGCGATCAACTTGGCCGTCATGCGGGAGTTCGAGGCGCGCGGCATCGATTTCGCCTTCCCGACGCGGACCGTCGTGCTGGAAAACGCCGTGCAAACTGCCGGCGTGACGACGACGCCGGCTTAGACGGCGACCGCGTGACGGGTGGCCTGCGGCCTCAGATAGGTGTCGAACGCGGCGCAAACGAGACGCACGGCGGCGCGCATGTCCTCGGGGATCGCCAGGCGGTTGCCGTGGACTTGCACGAGGCCGTCGCGCTGCAGCGGGCGGAGCGCATCGAGATCGCCTGCGAACGCTTTCGCACTTCGGCCGTGGCGGGTCGCAAGAGCGTCGAGGTCGACCGCCAGGTCGCACATCAGACGTTCGATGACGGCGCGGCGAAGGCGGTC
>QKCS01000038.1 GCA_003246795.1 Alphaproteobacteria bacterium | reverse complement strand
ACCCCGGGCGCGACGGCGACTTTCGCGTGCTCGAGCAGCAGCTTCGAAAACGTCAAAGAGCCCAGCGGACGAAACGCTTCGGGGATCGGCGCCCATGCGAACATCGACGCCGCAGGTGACGGAATCGACCACCCCGCCCGCGCAAACGACTCGATCAACGCGTCGCGCCGCCCCTTGTAGATCGCGCGCATCTCGTCGACGCAGGCCTGCGGACCGTTGAGCGCAGTGGCCGCCGCAACCTGTACCGGCGTGAACGCGCCGTAGTCGAGATAGGATTTGATCCGCCCCAGCGCGTGAATCAGCCGCTCGTTGCCCGCGGCAAATCCCATGCGCCACCCCGGCATCGCATAGGTCTTGGACAGCGAGTTGAACTCGACCACGATGTCCTTCGCGCCCTCGACCTGCAGCATCGACGGCGGCGGCCTGTTGTCGAAATAGATCTCGGCATAAGCCAGATCCGAAAGGACCCACAACTCCTTCGCCTTCGCGAACTTCACGACATCTTTGTAGAAGTCGAGATCGACGACATGGGCCGTCGGATTCGAGGGGTAATTCACGACCACCGCGGTCGGCGGCGGCACCGCGTGACGCACCGCGCGCTCAAGCCCCTTCAAGAATTGTTCCGGCGACGACGCCTCGACATGCCGGATGGCGGCGCCCGCGAGAATGAATCCGAACGCGTGGATCGGATACGCGGGATTCGGCACCAGGATCGTGTCGCCCGGCGCCGTGATCGCCTGGGCCAAGTTCGCGAAGCCTTCCTTCGACCCCAGCGTCGCGATGACCTCGCGATCCGGATCGATCTTCACGCCAAAGCGGCGCCCGTAATAGGCGGCCATCGCCTTGCGCAGACCTGGAATGCCCCGCGAAGCCGAGTACCGGTTCATGCGCGGATCGCGCGCCGTCTCGACCAGCTTGTCGATGATGTGCTTCGGCGTGGGCATGTCCGGATTGCCCATGCCGAAATCGATTATGTCTTCGCCCGCCGCGCGCGCCTTAGCCTTCAGCCGATTCACTTCTTCGAAGACGTAAGGCGGCAGACGCTTGATGCGGTGAAAGTCGGTATTCACGGTGGCTCCACTGCCGCGGCGTCGGCCGCCGCAGCCTCGATCATTGCGGAGGTTTGCCGATTCGCCAACGGACGGGCGTGCACACGCCCGTCCACTAGTCGTCGGCAGACTTTTCCTCAGATTGCGCCGGATTTGCGACCGTTGTCTCCGCGGGTGGCGGCGGCGCCGCCGCGGGCTGGGAGCCGCCGCGAAGCTCGTCGGCGATGTACTGGGCGCGGTCCCGGTCGGCGACCAGGCTGTCGCGAATCTCGCGGCGTTGGGCGTCCGTGGTCAGCGCCTCGCGCGGCTCCTGCTGCGCGGCCAAATTCGGAAACTCGGTCGGCTTCTCCGACGCCTTGATGCGCGGCCCGGTGGGCTCGGGCGCCAGCGGATCGTCGACAGGCGGCAGCGCTCCTTCGCTCTGATGCGCGACCTCCGTCTTTTCCGCGGATTCCGCCGGTTTCGTCTCGGCCGGCTCGGTCTTGGCCGTCTCCTCTTTCTGACTTGTTACGCCATCGTACCAGGTCGAGGGCTTGGTCCACTCCGGCATAGCGGAGCACCCCGCCAGCAAAGCTGCGACGGCGGCAACGGGAACAACACGCGGAAACAGGCGGAACATCAGCCAAAAGCTCCATTCATAAGGGTTGTCGCACCCGGATCCCCACTCGCCCGAGAGGCGTTAGGATTTTGCGCAAACCCGCCAGGAAACGCCACCTTTATTATTGGTGGTGTAGACCAAACGCCAGTGTTTGCGACACTTGCCGCGCCCCGGAGGGGCGGGGCATATCAATCTAAGACATAAGGGACGGATTGGCCGGGCTCCCCGAAGCCCCGGACCGGAGACGACAATGGCCGAACCGCAAAAGACGCCGACCGACTACCGCATCAACGACCCAGCCGAGTTCTCGCGCAACATGGTGAAGATCGCCGCGCAAAGCCAGCGCCTCGTCACCGATTTCCTCAAGGGTCAAGTGCGCAACGGCAAACCGAACGGCGGCTCCGCCGATCCGCTGAACCTCGGCCAGACCTTCGTCGACTTCCTCGGCCACGCGATGCGCCACCCGGGTCACTTCGTCGAGGCGAACTTCCGCCTTTGGCAGGACTACCTCGCGCTTTGGCATCACACGGCGCGGCGCATGCTCGGCGAAGAAGTGCCGCCGGTGATCGAACCCTCGTCCGGTGACAAGCGCTTCAGGGACAAAGACTGGTCCGAGCATCAGGTCTTCGACTTCATCAAGCAATCCTATTTGCTTTCCGCCCGCTGGCTCCAATCGACGATGGGCGACGTCAAGGGCCTCGATCCCAAGACGCGCAAGAAGGTCGACTTCTACACGAAGCAGTTCGCCGACGCGCTCTCGCCCTCGAACTTCCTGTTCACGAACCCCGAGGTGCTGCGCGAGACGTTCAAGTCGAACGGCGAGAACCTCGTCAAAGGCCTCAACAACATGCTTAAGGACCTCGAGCGCGGCAAAGGCCAGCTCGCGATCCGTCAGACCGACATGGACTTCTTCGAGGTCGGCCGGAACCTCGCGCTGACCCCCGGCAAGATCGTCTACCAGAACGATCTGTTGCAGCTCATCCAATACGTGCCGACGACCGAAGAACAATACGAACGGCCGCTCGTCATCTTCCCGCCGTGGATCAACAAGTACTACATCCTCGATCTGGGCGAGAAGAACTCGTTCGTGAAATGGGCGACCGCACGCGGCTACACCGTCTTTGTCGCGTCCTGGGTCAATCCCGACAAACGCCTCGCGCAGAAGACGTTCGAAGACTACATGCGCGAAGGCATCTTCGACGCGCTCGACGCCATCGAAAAGGCGACGGGCGTGAAGGAAGTGAACGCCATCGGCTACTGCATCGGCGGCACGCTGCTTTCCGCGACGCTCGCCTATATGGCGGCCAAAGGCGACAACCGCATCAAGTCGGCGACGTTCTTCGCGGCGCAAGCCGACTTCTCGGAAGCGGGCGACCTGCAGGTTTTCATCGACGACGAACAGCTGAAGTCGATGGAAGACACGATGAAGGCCCAGGGCGGCTATCTCGACGGCGCGAAGATGGCCACAACCTTCAACATGCTGCGCTCGAACGATTTGATCTGGAGCTTCGTCGTCAACAACTACCTGCTCGGCAAAGATCCGATGCGCTTCGACCTGCTCTACTGGAACTCCGACACGACGCGCATGCCGATCAAGATGCACATGTTCTACCTGCGCGAATGCTACAAGGAGAACAGTCTCGCCAAGGGCAAGATGGTGCTCGCGGGCGAGAAGCTCGATCTCTCCAAGGTCAAGATTCCGATCTACCTGCAATCGGCAAAGGAAGACCACATCGCGCCCTACCGCTCGGTCTACAAGTCGACGAAGCTCTTCAAAGGTCCCGTCACCTTCATGATGGCGGGCTCAGGCCACATCGCCGGCGTCATCAATCCGCCCGACGCGCACAAGTACCAGCACTGGACAAACGACAAGTTGCCCGAAAAGGTCGAAGAGTGGATCGCCGGCGCCAACGAAACGCCCGGCTCCTGGTGGCCGCATTGGGACAAGTGGCTGTCGAAGCTCTCAGGCAAAAAGGTTCCCGCGCGCGAGCCTGGCGACGGCGACCTCGACGTGATCGAAGACGCGCCAGGCGCCTACGCGAAGATGAAGTGACGCAGCTCACGCCCACGCGGCCGTGATCGCCGCGCGCAATTTGCGCGCAACGATGGCACGTTTGCGCCATAATCGCGCATCACCTCTCGGACCCTGCGCTCAAGAGGATCGCGCCATGTCACGCTTCACGCTGCTCACCGCCGTCGCTGCGACCGCAACGCTCGCCGCGTGCGAAGACGGCGCGTCAAGGCCTAGGACGCCCTCGGCCGACACCGCCATCCAAATCGCGACCGGACAAACCTGGCTTTGCGGGCGGGAATACGTGAACCACGCGTGGGGTTATCAGCGCCGCGGCGCCGTGATCGATACGGCAGGCCGAATCTGGCGCTATGGCTTCAAGAGCGATCCCAAGTCCTACGTGAACCCGTGGAGTCCGAAGGACATGCAAAACATGAGCGAAGACGAGCTGAAGCTTC